>SXIZ01000069.1 GCA_005779525.1 Methylococcaceae bacterium | reverse complement strand
GTGTAAACGGCTGACCAGGACGACGTACAGGTGAAAAATCACCATCCGCAGGAATACCTTCAAAATTAGAAGGGGTAGGCGGTGGAGTCTGGGTTTTAACAGGGTTAATAGTGCGCTGCAATAAGAAATTGGTATTAAAAAAATTACTTACCGATTGAAATAAGCCTGAAAAAACGCCTATGGTTCCGTAGCCGCTATCTGGCAAAGCCTCTGGATTGAGATAATCTCTAATCGCCGGAGTGC
Source organism: Methylococcaceae bacterium (assembly GCA_005779525.1). GTDB lineage: Bacteria > Pseudomonadota > Gammaproteobacteria > Methylococcales > Methylomonadaceae > SXIZ01. Next base: position 17,851 of record SXIZ01000069.1, on the reverse strand, counting down.
CACCTTCATTATCGCCCGCATCGACTGCATTCGTTACGCCTGCAGAGGTTGGACCTGCGGCTGAAGCGGGTAATGATTTTGTAGGGTCAACACCCTGTAATAAGGCGTTTTGTAATTCCGCAACATCAACAGATTTTCCTTGAGGCGGCGAGGGAGGCGCATCGACATTTAGATCAGGTACAACGGCTTTACCTCCTAGCAAGTCATTCCCTGCTAAGATATCTGCCGTCAATAACTCGCTAGAATTTTGCGCTAAAGTTAAAAAACTTCCATTTTTCAAATCTAAGCCAACGACACCATCGGCGCCAGTGACTATTTTTTCACCCACGAATACTTGATCGCCAACATGCAATACTCGCTCTGTACCATCACTAGCAATGGCTTTCACTGTACCTTGTATTGTCTTTACAACACCTAAACTTTCCATCTAAATCCCCTTAACCAAACCTGTTTGTTTTTGCGTTATTTTATTCAACGCTTGCCTTAACTATGGTGCTTAATTGCAAATATGTGAAGTGTACTAAAGTACAAACAAAGCATTTACTTGGTGTATTTCACATTTTTTGTTCAACAGAAACTCTCAACTTAATGGTTACCACTGTCTAAATGTTCACAACTAGCCAGCATTTCAGCCAAATCTGTTGCGGTAGAACCGTGGAACACTGAGGTGTAAACAACTGGGTGTTCATCCACGGTTGATACAGTTACTGTTGCGCCATTGCCATCGTTAGATATCGATACACGTAAATAATCACTTAATGCATCATTATTTTCATCTAACAATAAATCATTTAAATCCAAGGTTTTCATTGCTTTCTCGCTTGTTGTGCCTATTTAAAACTCAACGTTATAAACTTTTATTCAAGATAAAGATTAAGCTAACTGGATGTGTATAACAATTGCACTAAAGTACAAATTTATTAAAAAATACCCTCATCTTCATTAATTAATGATTTTAACGACACCATATCGGTCCGCATTTTTTGACGAGTACCTAATTTTTGTTGCGCAAAGATAGGTAACTCAGTAAATGCGATCACCTGCTTTTTAATCAATAATTCGGTTAAATCCTCAAGTACCCGGATTAAATCCAAATCTGAAATTTGCATTTCATTTTTAGCCTGTACCTGGGACTTAAGTTCTTGTTTATATGATTGCAGTTCCTTGTCCTCCTCCTCCACCCATTCGCTCGTAATTTTCTGCTCATCCTCAAATGCGCCTACGATTTTTCCAGAACTGTTTTTAATGACGTATGGCATTGATGCACCCCGGTAAAGTATTATTGAAGTATATTATGCTATTCTAGTGAGCGGCATAATCTTTGTATACCGTCAACACTCAATTATATTTTTGCGAAATCCTCTGCCTATGAACAGAAACGACGCTCACAGCCCTGCTCAAATTAATGACCCATTATTGTTGACATTAATATCTCTCTGTAAATTACTCCACACTCCACACTCAGCTGATGCCTTAATCGCGGGTTTGCCTTTAGAAAATAATTTACTTACACCCCAGCTTTTTGCCCGTGCCGCTAGTCGAGCAGGGATTTCAGCAGGTTTAGTCAAACGCCCCTTGGAACGCATTTCCAATCTGGTGTTACCTGCAGTACTACTTTTGCGCAATAAAAATGCCTGTATCCTACTCAAGATTAAAGATAATCAGTGCACGATTTTAGTACCCGAAAGCAATGACGGTATTAAAACACTGCCCTTAGAAGAACTGAATGCAGAGTACACCGGAAACGTATTTTTTGTGCAACAAAAGCATCAATTTGATAGCCGTTCCACAGAAACACTGCGCCCCAAATCTTTACATTGGTTTTGGGATGTCATTTTCAAATCCTGGCCGATTTATACCGAAGTACTGGTGGCCTCGCTATTAGTTAACCTGTTTGCGATTAGCACACCGTTGTTTACCATGAATGTTTACGACCGCGTGGTACCTAATCATGCAATTGACACACTCTGGGTGTTAGCCATTGGTATCACGATAATTCATGTGTTTGATTTCATGATGAAAGCTTTGCGCAATTATTTCATTGATACCGCTAGCAAGCGGGCGGAAATCATACTCTCTGCCACAATTTTTGAACGCGTAATGGGGATTAAATTAGCCTCTAGGCCCAACTCCATTGGCGTATTTGCTAATAATTTTAACGAATTCGATACCTTCAGAGATTTCTTAACCTCTGCCACCTTAACTGTCCTCATCGACGTTCCATTTTTATTTCTATTTTTGTGGGTCATCGTCATTATTGGTGGCAATATGGTGTTTATTCCGCTGACGGTGATTCCGATTGCCATTATTGGCGGTTATTTGCTGCAGCGTCCATTGCACAAAATGTCTCGCGATTTATCGCAATTTGCCGCACAAAAAGGTGCGACGCTTTACGAATCGTTAAGTAATTTAGAAACTATCAAAGGTACGGGCGCTGAAGGCCAATCCCAACGCAAATGGGAAGAAACCATTGGCAAAATGAGTAGCTTAAGCTTAAAAACTCGACTATTTTCAAATTTAGCGGTTAATTTCAGCGCCCTGCTCAACCAAATGACCAATGTCGTTACCGTCGTTTATGCAGTGCACTTAATCAGCAAAGGCGAATTAACCATGGGGGGGTTAATAGCTTGTTCTTTACTCACCCAACGGGCCCTAGCGCCCATTGGCAAAATAGCCGCCTTGATGATCAAATATGATTCAGCACGGCAATCGTTAGAATCGCTGACCGCGTTGATGGCTCAGCCTGTGGAACGCGAAGAGAGTAAAAAGTATCTCCATCGACCAAAATTTAGCGGCAGCATTGAATTTAAAAATGTCTCATTTTCCTATCCTAACCAACAACTGAAAGCCCTAGATGATATTTCTTTTAAAATTAATCCAGGTGAACACGTTGCTTTTTTAGGCCGCATTGGCTCAGGAAAAACCAGCTTAGAAAAATTATTGATGGGCTTTTATGAGCCGCAAGAAGGGGCAATTCAAATTGACGGCACGGATATTCGTCAAATCGATCCCTCGGACTTACGTCGCCAAATTGGCTACGTCCCCCAAGATATTTCACTGATGTTTGGCAGTGTAAAAGACAATATTACCTTAGGCTCTCGCTATGCTGATGATCAGATGATTTTGGAGGCCGCCGAAATTGCGGGAGTCACGCAATTTGTCAATCAGCATCCGCAAGGTTTTGACCTCCCCGTGGGTGAACGCGGCAGCTCGTTATCGGGTGGCCAGCGGCAGAGTATTTCGGTCGCCCGGGCATTATTGCTGTCTCCACCTATCTATTTATTTGACGAGCCTACCAATTCGATGGATAACAGTACGGAAGATGGTTTTAAACGCCGCTTAGCAGAGCATATTAATAATAAAACCTTATTATTGGTCACCCATCGCACCTCGCTATTATCTTTAGTGGATCGCATTATTATTTTAGATGCGGGAAAAATTGTCGCAGACGGACCCAAAGAACAGGTGCTGTCTGCTTTAAAACTGGGTCAAATCAAGGTGGCAGGTTAATCAATTATGTCCAAAAAAATATTATCTTCCCTGTTACGGTCTAATGAGTCGCGTGAAGACAGTGAATATATGAGCGACGTCAATGCGGCGATTTTGTATACCTCCCCGTTAAAAAGTCATTTAATTTTATGGTTGACGGCCGCCTTTGTATTTTCGGCACTGATTTGGGCCAACTTCGCTACCGTAGATGAGGTCACTCGCGGCACGGGAAAAACGATACCGTCGAGTCGTTTACAGGTTATTCAAAACCTTGAAGGCGGGATCATTTCCGAAATCATGGTTAAAGAAGGTGATGTGGTTGAAAAAGACCAACCCTTGCTTCGCCTGGATGACGTGCGTTTTTCATCTTCTTTTAAAGAAGAAAAACTTAAATTAGCTGAGTTACAGGCATCTATTGCCCGTTTACAAGCCCTTGCAAATGGTACCGATCTGCATATGCCCGCAGATATTGAGCGTAATCATCCCGAGCTGGCAATGCATGAGCGACAATTATATATGTCCAAAAAAGAAGAACTCAATTCAATGATTGAAACCACGCACCAACAGATTAAGCAGCGTGAACAAGAAGTTATTGAAAATGAGTCCAAAAAACAGCGTTTAAGCGAAAGCTTTGAAATGCTGAATAAAGAATTAAAAATGTCAGAACCGTTAGTTGCTGAAGGTGCAATGTCAGAAGTTGAGTTTTTACGCTTAAAACGTAACGCCAACGACCTACAAGGCGACCTGAATGCCGCCCGCCTGTCAGTTCCCCGCTTACAGGCCTCGATATCTGAAGCTAAAAACCGAATCAACGAACAAAAAACCCAATTCCGCGCCACGATTATGGGCGAACTTAACACCGCAAAAGCCGAAGCTGACCGTATTACCGAATCCATACGCGCAGTCAAAGATCAAGTTAGCCGGACCTTAGTAACATCTCCCATCAAAGGCACGGTTAAACAACTCAAAGTTGCAACGATAGGTGGCGTGATCCAACCGGGCATGGATTTACTTGAAATTGTTCCATTTGAGGACCGCCTGTTAGTTGAAGCGCAAATTTTACCCGCAGATATCGCCTTTCTTAGACCCGGGCAAAAAGCCATTATTAAATTAACGGCGTACGATTTTTCGATTTATGGTGGACTTGAAGCGCATCTGGAACATATCAGTGCCGATACCATTACCAATCCTGCCGATGGCAAAAGCTATTACCAAATTCGTTTAAGCACCACGCAAAATCACATTGAAAAAGATGGTCAAATCTATAACATTATTCCGGGTATGACCGCCGATGTTGATATCTTAACGGGCAAAAAAACCGTATTACATTACATGTTGAAACCGATTATCAAGACTAAAAATAACGCGCTGCACGAGCGGTAATCCTCATGACAGATAAGAAAACGATTTTATTCGTTGCACCCCAGCCAAACCAGCTCAACAACTGGGAGCAACTATTATCGCTTAATTTCGCTGTTATGCATGCCCAGCAACTGCCCGACGCTACACTGATGTCTCAATATGTCTTGATTGTGCTAGATGCGGCGCTGATTGATCAAGGTTTACTTGATATCAGCAGCATCAAACAATTCCAAACAAAATTCTTAATTGTGGGACAGCAATGGCCGGAAGATCAGCAAGTTCACGCGTTGGTAGGCGGGGCAGTTGGCTACTGCGAGATTTCGGCGCCCGCAAGTATCATTTTGCAAGCGACTGAAAGTATTATGCAAGGGGATATCTGGATACAGCGGCATTTGGTACACAAAGTTATCGGCCTTTTGGTCAAAATTACCGCCACACAACAACCGGAACTCCCTTCTCCTATCGATACTGCAGCACTTAAAACACTATCCTCTAGAGAACTTGATGTTGCCAAATTAATTCGTCAGGGGACGTGTAATAAAGATATTGCATCAACCCTTTTCATCTCTGAGCGCACCGTTAAAGCGCATTTATCATCCATTTTTAAAAAGCTTAACGTTTCAGATCGGTTGCATTTAGGCATTTTACTCAAGGATGTCCAAATTGAGCTGTTCCAACAGCACGACTGAATCCTTGTTATCCATTACATCAACTCATCTCCATAAAACCATGCTCAAAAATCCCATAAACTCTTACACTAACATTCATGCTTATTCTTGAAAAAAATAAGCTGCAGGCAAAAATGAGAAGTAATTCACATTTATGAATGCTCTAACATCAATAAATAGCTGAAAATATTAATGTCTTAGATTAAATATTCAAGCGAATGTTTTGCATTTTATTCTAAAAAAGATACAATTCCAGAATACAACTTACTTCCATTCAAGGAATGACATATGAACTTCCAAAAATCTCTTCTTAGTTGTTTTATCTTAAGTAGTGCTTGTGGCGTGTCAGTGAGTAATGCCCAAACTCTGCAAGAAGCAGTGCAATTGACCATTAACGATAATCCTGAGATTCAAGAGGCTAAGTCATTACGATTAGCTAATGAGCAAGAAATTGATCAAGCGGCCTATAAATATCTACCTTCGTTGGATGTAGCTGCGGGTTATGGCATTGACCAAACCAACAGTCCAGTCACGCGCTCCACTGGAGTGGGCACCCGACCCTTAGCCCGAACAGAAAGTAGTGTGCAGTTGCAACAAATGGTGTTTGATGGTTTTGCCACACCGCATGAAGTATCACGATTAACAGCCAAAACCGATGCTCAGGCTTACACCGTGTTTGGGCAGTCTGAGATTATTGGCTTACAAGCCACTCAAGCTTATATCAACGTTTTAAGACGTCAAGCATTGTATAAACTTGCTGATGACAACCTTAAATCCCACCAAGGGATTTTTGAACAAATCAAGTTACGCACACAACGCGGTATCGGTAGAAAATCCGATCTAGACCAAGCTACTGGACGTCTAGCAAGGGCTGAGTCCAACTTAAAAGCAGAAGCAGGAAACCTTAAAGACGCTGAAACCAATTTTCTACGCCAAATTGGTGAGCTACCGCATAACCTTAAAGAGGCTCCCAAACCCACGCAAGCTCTGCCTGGATCCATGGAAGAAGCAACTGAACTTGCCCTAGCCAATCATCCAACCCTTAAATCTGCTAATGCAGATATCGTTGAATCTCTAGCACAACATAACACCGCAAGTGCCCCTTTCTATCCTAACGTTAATCTTGTCGTGAACTACTCTGACAATAGTAATACCGGGGGCGTCAAAAGCTATACAGAAGGCTTAACCGCGATGGCACGCGTCACGTATAACTTATTTAATGGCGGTAAAGATGCCGCAAGACGCAATCAAACCGCTTACGAAGTCAACCAAGCAAAAAATATCCGGGATAGAACTTACAGGCAAGTCGTTGAAAGCATGCGACTCTCTTGGGTAGCATATAAAACCTTGGGAAGCCAGTTGGAGTTTTTTAAAGCGCATTACGATGCCAGCACCAAAACTTTAGACGCCTACAAAAAGCAATTTAATATCGGTCAAAGAACCTTATTAGACTTATTAGATACCACTAACGAGATGTATACTGCCAGTGTCGCCTATACTGACGCCAAATATACGGAATTGGCTGCACGTTACCGAATACTTGCTGGCATGGGTAGACTCAATAAATACCTTGAAGTGTCCTTACCCAAAGAATCCAAACCCATCACTGCGGATAAAAATGAAGATAATGTCATTATTACCGCAACTAATGATAACCCAACTGTAGTCAGTGATGTTCCTGAAAATACTGGTATGGAGGCCCTTGAAAAAGCCAGCGAAGCCACGATTCAAACAGCGGCATTACCGGAAAGCACGTTAAACGCAGAAGATACGTTGGCAGTAGGGCCTATTCCTGTTGCAGCCCCCAACACTGCGAGTAGTTCAGACGCTTCAATGGATGAAAGCGAAGTCAATCAACGTTTAAGAAGTTGGGCCGCAGCTTGGTCTCAAGGCGACTTTAATAACTATGTGGATTATTATCTCCCAGACTTTAAACCAGATATTTCCACCAGTCATGAAGCTTGGAAAAAAGCTCGTCAAAGTCGGGTTAAACGAGGTAATGGCATTTCTGTTAACTTATCGCAAGTTAAAACCCAAATCGATAAGGGCAACAACACGGCAACCACGACTTTTAAACAAGCGTACAAATCTAAAAACTTCCAAGACAATAGCAATAAGAAAATTGTGTGGCAGAAAGTCAACAATCAATGGTTGATTAGCGAAGAAAAAAGCAGCGAATAGTTAGCTAAACTACTCAGTGCCATCTTTTAAAAAAGGGCGGATTATCCGCCCTTTTTTAGTACTGCAATTAGCTATTGATCAGTTCGATATTACTGACAACTTGACTGGAGACCAACTCCAAACCTTGCTTATAACATTCAACCGCTCTGTCATTCTGCCCTTGAGACAGAAGTAAATCGCCTAAGAGCTGCAAAGCCTGCACTGTAGGTTCTTGAGCAACGCTCCGCGTTAAATATTGCTCCGCTTCTAGCAAATCCCCTTGCTTTAAATGTAATCGTCCAAGAATACTTAACAAAAGGCCATCATTTGGGTGCAATGGTAACCATCGCTCCGCGACGACCAACTGATGCGCTGAATTGGGTGATTGCAAAACACCGTATAAGGCGAGTAATGTGGTATTCCATCGCGCACTTAATGCCGTTGCTAAATCGGTTTCAATTTCAGCCCCGGCGCCAGCATCAATCATCGCCGCAAAATAAATCGCGGCAACACCCGATTTTTGTTTGATGTGCTCTGGGATTTGTTCCCAAACATTACGTATCGCTTGTACTTCTGATTGTGCAGCCGCTTGCCGCAATTGCATACAATAGACTTCTACTTCGAGTAATTGCACCTCAGCTTCCATCAGAATCTTTTGTTCATTCAGTGATGGCAATAAATTACGCAGACCCTCCCAATCGCCCACCTTTTTATACGCCTGGTGCAATAATTTAAGGACAGTCGCGTGGCTAGGATTAATCGATTGCAAACGCGTTAAAGTCTGTAATGCTTGCTCAAATTGATTACCCGAAAGATGCAATTCGGCTTGCGTCAACCCCACGATAATTTCAGAACCGGGAGACTGACTTGCGGCTTGGCGTAAATATTCATCCCGCTTAGCAAGCTCTCCACGCGACTGCGCAGCACGTGCAGCGGTGAGATAATGAATGAGCGGAGCGCCACTATGAGAGGCGTGCTTAATCAGGGTTTTTTCTGCTTTTTCCCAGTTTCCTTCTGCTGAATCAATCAAACCTGCGATTAAATCATCTTTGGAACGGTTGAATTTAATATTTTTACGTCGGGTACTGACATTTGCAGGCAAACGAATTGCCCAACCGAGAGTCCGTAACAGTGCATAAAAAACAATAAAGGAGATTGCCAGGGCTACGACAAAAACCACCACTGAAGTTTCTATGGACCAGCCATTTAAACCCAGCAGCACAAATCCAGGATCATCCAACGTAGCTAAGACATTATAAAGTACGAGGACTGCAATTACCGCTAAGATAAATGGGGCCAAAACCAACGCTAGTTTCTTCATTATTTTCCCTCCTATTGCTTCGTTGACGATGGCGTTTTCTGGATGGGATTTGGTTCAGGAACCGCAGCTGGTGTTGATGGCATACTAGGCGCAGCTACAGCTTCAACAGGTTTAACGTCTGCTCCTGGAGTAGGCTTGGACACTTCAGGAGTAATGGCGAGTTTAGAAGGCAGCACTTTGTCTGTTTCTACCCGTAATTTGGTAATATCTTTTAATAACTTAGCCGATTCGCCAATATCGGGTAAATGACTCCGAATTTTAATGCTTTGTAACTCGGTCAACTGCTTTAAAAAGTCATTCGCATTAGCATTGATCGTAAAATTCTCATTTAACCATTGTTTAACATCTTCCAAGGCAGTTAAATACATGGTTTCATTTTGCTGAATTAACGCCATCTTAACCATTTCTAATCTGACACTCAGTTGTTGATAGCTAAACTGCGCTTCTTCACGACTGATAATCCCGGAGGCAGGTTTAGATGAATGCCGTACCGCAATAACGGGCTTTAGATTTTTGAGTAGACCTCCCAACCAGCCTTGATAGACCTCTTGTTCTTCAGCACTTTCACTTTCAATCGGTTGTTTTTCTTTACCCACATAAGGTAAAAACACACTTAATTTTTTGACAGATTGCTGCATGGCGCTGAGTTTAGAATAAATCCCGACTATATCCAACGCCGAGACTTTGTTTAATTCATTAATTTCCTTACTCAGCTGCTCGCGTACTTTAAAAACAGCAGGGTCTTCACTTTCGTGCAATCGTGTATCTGCTGCTTCCAACGCACGTTTTGCAGTAGCGACATCACCCATTAATTGTAAGCGTTCATTCGCAATGGTAAGTAAATACTCCGCATCGGCTAACAACCAATCGCTCCGAGTTTTACCGAGTAAGCGTTGTACTTGATCAATAGACCCTTTTAATTCATTGCGCGTGACATCCAGCTTTTCAGTATGCAGCTTGGTAAAATCATCGAGGACTTGCTTAAAGTGGGTGTCCTTCCCACTGGTATCTTGCTGAACTGTGGCCAGTTGAGATTGGATTGCAGCAATCTGATTTTGATAACCACTGATCTGTTGAGTTAACTCAAGAACTTGCTGATCTTTTTTAGAGAGTTCGGTAGTGACTTGTTCAGCAAGACTTTTTTGTTTTCCTTGATGCTGTATATCCAGAAAGAAAACTAAACCCGCTAACCCTATCAGGAGTATTATTCCCAAAATACCTAGCCATAAAGCACTGCGGGAACGCGGCTGCCGATCAGGTAATCCATGATTCTCTTGTTCTTTGCTCAATTCAGCCACTGTTTTATCCCCCTACTAAACTTATTATTGTATTAATTACTGCCGTGTCTCCGGGATTAGCACTCACCGCAACACACTTAAAACCTAATTCCAACGCTTGACGCTGCAAGCGCTCACTGATGACCACTAATGGAATCTCTCTCAGAAATTCTAAATATTTTGTTTGCTCGAACAGCTTTAGCAAATGTACCAAAGCTTCGCCACTGCTTAGCTGAATAACATTTAAGGCTTGCGCATCAATTAATGCCTGAACCTCAGCCAGATCAGGTAACAGTGTTACTCGGCGATAAACTTCCAAATAATCCACATGCGCGCCCCGCATGCGCAAAGTTTCAGCTAAGAGCTCGCGTCCACCCTGACCTCGAACACATAGAACACGCTTACCTAAAACTTCCTGCAATTCTGGGGCAGCTAACAGCGCTTCGCTATTAAAGCCTGTTTCGGGCACCCAAACCTCAGTAACACCGTGCGCTTCCAACGCGTTTGCGGTCGCCTGTCCCACAGCCGCCACGTTGACTTGCCCACAAAGGTGGCGTATTTTGCCATCATTACCATTCAGCGCAAAACTTACTGCATTAGCACTGATAAAAATCCACCAATCATAGGGCGGTAATCGCTCTAACTCTGCAGACAATACTGAAGGAGTTGCTAACGCCTCAATCGCCAGTAAGGGAAAACGTACCGCATGCATAGCTCGCGCAGATAATAAAGTGCATAGATTATCCGCCTGATGTGTTGGGCGTGTAACCAAAACATTTATCAATGTAATAGCTCTTGCAAAACTTGATCAGCCCCCGCAGCCAATAATTCTTCGGCAATCGCTACGCCAATGGCTTCCGCTTCGTCGCGCTTGCCTTCGCGATGAGCCCTATACATAGCTCGCCCGTCAGGACTCCCCACCAATCCATGCATGACCAGGTCTCCATTCACTAATTGCGCAAACCCTGCGATAGGCACTTGACAACCGCCATTCAAACGCGCGTTCATCGCCCGCTCTGCAAGTACACAGGTTCCAGTATCTGGATCATGCAAACGCTGTAATAGCGTATTGATAGCATCATCATCGACTCTGGTTTCAATTCCGATTGCTCCCTGACCGATAGCGGGCAAACTGTGACTGATAGCAATAGATTCGGTAATACGTGCCTGCATACCTAAACGTTTTAAACCCGCAGATGCCAAAATAATGGCGTCATACTCGCCCGCGTCTAATTTGGCTAAGCGGGTATTCACATTACCGCGCAATGGGAGAATTTCAGCCTCAGGAAAACGTGCTTGCAATTGACATTGCCGCCGTAAACTGGAAGTTCCAATTCGGGCTTGTTTAGGCAATTCAGCTAGAGAAGCGTAGCGATTAGACACAAAGGCATCGGTAGGATCTTCGCGGGTGAGTATAGCGGCTAAATGCAATCCTTCAGGGAACTCAACGGGGACATCTTTCATCGAATGTACCGCAATATCCGCAGTTCCTGCTAACAAGCCCTGCTCCAGTTCCTTAACAAATAACCCTTTACCCCCAATCTTAGCTAAGGGAGCATCTAACAACTTGTCCCCACGTGTTACCATTTTCACTAATTCTACTGACACTTCAGGGAAGTGCACTTGCAACAACGCTGCCACATGCTCAGCTTGCCACAAAGCCAAGGGGCTTTGACGGGTTGCAATGCGAATCAATTTACTAGCCAAAGTTGCCCCCAATATCACGTTTAAAAGTGTGTATTGTACCTGTTTGAAAAAATTATATTAAGATTAAGCAGAAGAATCCGTTACGGTAGTCGTCATAAATGTCATATTCTGGGCATAGTGCACGCCGCCGGAAGCACAGGAAATGATTGCAACACTCAAATTCTGAAGCATTAATAAATTGGCAGACCAGCTTCAGAACAGCGCAAAATTAAAAGCCATTAGCAAACCAATCTTTTGTTTGCTGAACACTTTATCACCTTGGCGTCGTCTGAATAACAGGTATCGCTTGACAGTTCCTAGACCTCAGGCAATCTACGTGCTCTCAACGTCTGTAATTGATGCACGTAGATGCTGAGTCGGCTAACGGAAATTAAGCACTAGAGGTCTCTGTTGCCATGAATACGGGTAAATACATGCGGAATCGCATCACCAATAGTATTCTGTGAGTTTGGAGTAATCGTACCTCGAATTAAAGCAAAGCCCAAAACAGGCACCCCAACCGTATTGGAATTCGCTATATTTTTAAGCCAGCCATTATTTCCTAATGAGGCTAAATTATAAGGACCATCAAAAGTCAGCTGAGCAAAGCCTTCGTTAAAAGCATTATCGACGACGATTTGCTTGGCAAACGTCGAACCCGTGACAGTACGGCCAAAAAGATTATTGGGATTCACAAAACTAAGGACATTGACTTCTTTATCCAATATTTCAGTTTTTTGCAAAATATCTTGCTCTTCTCGATTACGTAGCACGATATTAAACTTCACATCTTGGCTAAACGCTGGACTTAAAGGCGAAAACCTTGGGATAGCAAAAATTTCGGGCGAAGTCGATGTGGCCGGCACCAAGTTGGTATTCCCCCCAAAACGGTAATTATTGAAAATCCCATGTTTACGCATAGGAAAACTCAAAATCCAATCTGTCGCCCCCGAAAAGAAGGTATTCGTAAAAAAATCATTTTGCAGACCGATGGCCGCCAAGACATCAGCGATCGGGAAAGGATTGATACCGGAAGGAATATAACCATCAGGAGCTACAAAAGGATCTGATAAGCCCCAATCAGCTTGTACAAAACTCCAATTGTTGACTACGCTGCCTTTACCGTCATCTCGGGCAATAACCGAGGTGGTATCATTGCCAGACGCAAACGAGGGGAGTAATTGAAAGTCAGGATCATAAGATAAGTAGTGCTGCGCATGAGTATGCTGATAATTGCGCAATGCGACGGGTTGCATTTCATATGCGGAGCCTTGAGCAACATCAATGAGCACGGCATAGCCGCTTAAGCCACCTGTGGGCGCAAAGATATGATCAGGAATACCCGGGGTGGGATTATCGGGCAATTCATTGGAGTAAAATCCCGCAAGCGTTTTTCCAGCAATAGTAAAATTAGCAACGTCCGCATACGCTCCCCCTTGCGTAAAATATCCAGTCTTCCAAGCGGTACTCACCACGCTACAATCTTTGGGGACATAACCATTAGCCCCAGCGAAAATATGCTTGATACCCTCATACATGGTATTGTTTGCGCCTTGGGGTTTGCCATCCTCAATCACCCCCATCTCAATCACTTCCATATACCCTTCAAGTGTTGTTGCGTCGTTAGTATGCGTATAAAAATCCCCTTTCAACTGCACTCCTTGCGCTGGAATCACGGGATGTGTGCAGGTTTTATCGGTGGTCAGCATCCGTGCTTTACCCTCCGCATCTTTCACTAAACCGATAGTGAACACATCATAAGGTGACATATAAATACTAAAATCTAAAACATCATTAGAATATTTTGATTCTCGAAAACGCAGCTTTACAGATTTATACTCATTTTTAGAGTTTCTAATCTGAAATGTCGTTTGAAAGTTATTATTAACATTGTAATAAGGAAAAATCAGAACTTGAGCGGAAGTACCACTTTCATCCACTGCCACCGCCGCAACGTCTTGTCCGCATCCCATGCCCGCTAAAAGAACCGCACTCATAGCGATTTTTGTATGTTTAAACATCTTTGCTCCTACCCTTTAAAAAACGTAAAAAATAAAACGCTAAATCATCGCCCGGCACAACCATTCTCAGCTTGGGCAATCCTTGAACTACGCTAATTTAAGCAAAAGTAATGAATTTCTGCTTAATACCTGACATAAACGTACGCTAATCTGTCTAAAGTTTTAGTGTAATTGACTAATTTCATTCATGTGATTGAAATCCACCCCGACACTGACAATAAAACTCGTCGCTTCTTCAATGCTCATGGTCGATTTAACCACTTTGGATTCATGCACAATCACCGTAAATCCTGACGTTGGATTGGGAGACGTAGGAATAAATAACACATACATATCATTTTTCTTATTGGTCACATAGGCAGGAACCCAAACACCATCTTTAGGATATTCCGTATACACCACATCCAATTTTTCTTGTTGTGAATTCCCGGAAAACATATTTACGATTTTTTTGGTTACCCGGTAAATAGTATTTAAAAATGGAATACGGTCAATTACCGCATCTATTAACGCAATAATTGACGATTTACCGGTTTTTACCCGGTAGCCTATATAGGCAAAGGTCAAAAAACTAAAACTAAATAATATCACGGTCAAAAAGACGTTTTCCGAATAACCGTAGACTAAGGCATACCCATCAGACCAGAGCTGTTTTAAAAATAGCACGATCTGCACAATCAAAAAGATTGGTAAAAACGCCAATACTCCAATTAAAAATAAATTTATTAGTTTCTTTATCAAGCCACTCATGTCTCTACCCTCCAATTAAGTTAATCTGATTATTGTTATAAAACTTAAACTAAACAAATGCATGCATTTTAGTGGAACATTCGCTCCCCAAGACAAGCATTCTCCCTCCAGCGTTATAGTTTACATTCGGGCGTATGACAAAACAGCAAAAGAATTACTTCTAATACTCTTGACGCAAAAAATCCTTGGACCCTTGACTAGCTTATTCTAGCACCTGTTCATAACAGCGTTGCAACTGCTCCAGCAGCCGGATCGCGCAATATACCCCGTCTCAGAATCACTACAGTTTACCGTGCTTAGCTTTAAAATTTAGTCGAAGTTAGTGGGAGCATTGGGATTAGATTTTGAATCCGTGTTATCTGGATCAGCTTGCAACAGCTGACGCAAAAACGGCAAAGTCAATTTACGCTTAGCCGCCAGTGTGGCGCTATCTAAGTCATCTAACAAGCGCCAGAGCGAGGGCAAATCACGCGCGAAATGGGTTAACAGGTACTTACCTACGTGCGGTTTAATTGCCAAACCCAGTGTTTTGGCTTTCATCTGTAAGGCAGCAAGACTATCCTCATCGGTTAAGGATTCAAGTTTTAAGGTTAACCCCCAATTAAGGCGGGTTTTAAGATCGGGTAAATCGACGGTGAGAAAATTTGGCGGGGTGTTAGCCGTCAGGACTAAATGTTTATCAAGATCCCGGTGACGATTGAAAAAATTAAAAAAGGCCAGCTCCCAGTCCGCATTCCCGGCGATGCAATCGATGTTATCAATACATACCCAGTCACTTTCTTCTAAATTTTCCAGAATCCGCAGCGGCGGTAATTGTCCCGCTTGTAAGCTAAAAATAAACGTGCTGTGTTGTGTCAGATGCGCTTGGTGACAACTCGCATGCAGCAAATGGGTTTTACCAACCCCGCTCGCCCCCCACAGAAAGATCAATTGCTCCCGCCCTTCGGTCAAGGCGGACTTTAAATGACTTACGACCTCAAGGTTCGGACCGGGATAGTAATTACTGAAAGTCTGTTGCGTGTTAAATTCAAATTGCAGCGGTAGTTGCAGTGCCATAGGCTTATGGTCGCGCGTGGAACCGAATAAATAAGGTCGTACCCGAAAACAACAGTAAACTGCAAATCACCTCTAAGGTCGCTAACGGTCGCTCAACAGGGTTGACATACGCTTCCATAGCACCATGCATAAAATACCCAATACTCAGATAGGCCATCCACGCACAGCTGCGCGGATTAGCATTTAAAAAGCCACGCAACGGCAATAGCAATGGTGCGATCCCGAAAATTAAGATCATAACCACCGGAAAATGGGTTGAAGGGTAAAACGCCGTATTCCACAACATTAACAAACTAAACAAGGCAAAATAGGCACTTAATGCCAAATTATGATAGTAATGCGCTTTAATTAACATGGGTAAGACTATGGGCAAGTTTGGCTAAACGCGTCCCTAAGGCACGTGCTATCAGTTTTTCGCTCTCACTCAGTCCGTCGGAGTTAGAAGACAAATGACTGGGTCCATAAGGCGACCCTCCGGTGCTGGTTTCCCGCAATGCATGCTCGGTATAAGGCACCCCGGTGATCAGCATACCGTGATGCAGCAAGGGAAGTTGCATCGATAGCAAGGTACTTTCCTGCCCGCCATGCATGCTGTTCGTTGAGGTAAATACGCCTGCAGGTTTATCGATTAATGCACCACTAAACCACAGACTGGTCGTAGAATCTAAAAAGTACTTTAAGGGGGCGGCCATATTCCCAAAATGCGTTGGGCTTCCGAGTGCTAAGCCATGACATTTTTTTAAATCCTCCAACGTCGCATAGGGTGCGCCGTGATCTGGAATACTGGGTGCCGTCTGCTCAGACACTGGTGAAATCTCGGGTACGGTGCGTAAAATCGCCTCCGTTTGGGCAACGCTTTCAACTCCCCGTGCAATTTGGTTCGCGAGCAGTGCAGTTGTGCCATTACGGCTGTAGTATAAGATCAAAATATTTAACATGAGCGCTACAAAGAGAGTATGGCTAAAACAGCTTCCGGGGGGCGACCGATTGCCGCCTTACCGTGTGCTAGGACTATGGGGCGTTCAATCAGTTTGGGCGCATTCACCATGGCATTTAGCAATTCAGCGTCCGTTAGCGCAGGATTATCTAGACCTAAAGCTTTATACTCTGCTTCTTTATTACGCATGAGGCCGCGAGGACCGAGGTTTAGTAAACTTAAGATAGCCGCCAACTCACTGGTACTGGGTGGATTTTTCAAATATTCGATAATTTCAGGCTGAATTCCGCGCTCTTGCAAAAGTTGTAAAGTTTGCCGCGATTTGCCGCACCGAGGATTATGATAAATCTTTACGTTCATGGGTCTACAGAAGTGATAACTGGACTAAAGCCGCATCATAGCATTTTTCTGTCAGCTGTTAAGTGACCGGAGCTAAAAAGTTAGCATGCCCAAGTGCTAAAATACCTCAAGATCTAGCTTGTAGAGCCACTATCAGTCAGTTAGATGAAGTTATCCACAACTTAGCACATGCTGTTAAGCGTAGGTTTTACTACAGCATATAAGTTGTTGATATTTTATAAGATCATGAATTATATATAATTACTTTATTTTTACTACAGGATTTTAATGACGCGATTGGGTAACCTATTCACTTATCAGCAGCTTATACAGGCGTTGTCCCCAAAGTTATCCACAGCCTATACGCGCACATGTTGATGCAGGAATCTGCGCCTCCTGAATTGCGTATTGCCCGAGTAGCCCTACCCGTTCCATTGTATCGGGTATTTGATTACCTCATACCAGCAGACTTTGAGCTACAAAAATTACAGCCAGGAATCCGCGTTAAAGTCCCGTTTGGCCGTAACTCCATGACTGGGGTGTTATTATCGGTGCATAACAAGACCAGTATTCCCCCCGATAAATTAAAACCCCTGAGCGCACTCCTAGATTCTGAACCCTTGTTAACTCCCGCCGATATTGAACTGCTACACTGGGCGAGTCGTTATTATTATCACGCTCCAGGAGAGGTATTCGCCCAGGCCTTCCCGAATGCCTTACGCAAAGGCAAAGTCGCGGAACTCAAAAACGACGAAATTTGGCTGTTGACCGAGCAAGGTCAACAT
>SXIZ01000068.1 GCA_005779525.1 Methylococcaceae bacterium | reverse complement strand
CTCGGAAGTGAAACCGTTTAGCGCCGATGATAGTGTGACAGTTTGTCATGTGAAAGTAGGGAATTGCCAAGCTTTTAAACACAGCCCCTTTTGAGACTTCATTAGGGGCTTTTTTTTTGACCTGATAAATCTCAGCAAAAAATTGCAAGATAGATGTTAATTGCTGCTTTGGCTTTATGCTAATGCAATTCGCGGTGGCGAATGATGATGTTAAGTGATTGTTGTTGAAATCTTTTGGCTAGGGAGTCGGCCAGAAATACTGAGCGATGTTGCCCACCTGTACAACCAATAGCGATGGTCAGATAGCTGCGGTCATCGTCTTCAAAACGTGGAATCCAGCGATCTAAAAAACCACTGATATCATTGAACATTTCTTGAACGCGTTCGGAGTTATTGAGAAAATCAATCACTGCTTTGTCTTTGCCTGTTTGACCTCTGAGTTCAGGAACCCAATAGGGATTGGGTAAGCTGCGCACATCGAAGACAAAGTCTGCATCTAAAGGGATGCCGTGTTTATAACCAAAGGACTGGAATTGCACGGAGAGATGGTGCTTATTACGTTCACCGACTTGGACTTTAATTAAGTCACGTAGCTGATGATAGTGCGTGCGACTCGTATCAATTACGCAATCGGCGTATTTTGCTAAAGATCGCAACATATCTTTTTCGATCTTGATCGCTTCGTTTAGCGGTAAATTAAGATCGCTTAATGGGTGTCGTCTGCGAGTTTCGCTATAGCGCTTGAGTAAGGTCGCCTCTTCGGCTTGCATATAAATGACTTCACAATCTATGCCTTTATTACGAATAAATTTCAACCGTTCGGCGAAGTTCATGAGGCTTTCGGTTTGATTACGTGCATCAATTCCAATCGCGGTTTTGGCGTAGACGGTTTTGTCTACCAGCATGACGTGAGTAATAAAGTTTTCGAGTAAGGTAGCAGGGAGGTTATCAATACAATAATAACCACAATCTTCTAGGGTATCTAAGGCGATACTTTTACCTGAGCCAGAGAGGCCACTTACGATGATCAATTTCATGATGTTTTAGCATTATGGAGTCGGCTAAAGGTATAAACGACTATGATACGCATTTTTACCTTCAGCCTTAACCAGATTATCTATGACTTCCAGTTTTTTCTTTATGTTTGATAATTTGGCGGTCTAATTTATCGACCACATTATCAATAGCATCATACATGTCGGCATGTTCATCTTCAGCAAACAATGTCGCGCCACTAATTTGTACCGTTGCTTCTGCTTTTTGGTTCAGTTTTTCTACAGTCAAAATAACATGTACATCTGCAACGTTATCAAAGTGGCGTTTTAATTTTTCAAATTTTAAATCAATATGCGCTTTCAATGAATCGGTTACTTCTAAATGATGTCCCGTTATACTGATTTGCATGTGGTGTCTCCGTCGTGGTTATTAAATATTTTAGAACCAGTGAGCGTTACATCACGCGTTTACGCTGACTGGATGATTGGATAAACATTGCCTCACGATATTTTGCTACTGTACGACGCGCGACAATAATACCCTTTTCTTGTAGCAATCCCGCTATTTTATCATCACTTAGCGGCTTAACAGGATTTTCGTTGCCAATTAATTCTTTAATGAATGCCCGAATAGCTGTTGCCGAACATTCTCCGCCTGCATCGGTAGAGACATGGCTGGAAAAGAAGTATTTAAATTCTACAATCCCATTGGGGGTGTGCATATATTTTTGATTGGTGACGCGTGAAATCGTGGATTCATGGAGTTCTAGTTCTTCAGCGACATCACGTAACACCATGGGGCGCATGGCAATAGAGCCATGTTCCAGAAAATCGCCTTGTTTTTCGACTATGCATTTCGCGACCCGTAACAATGTATCATTACGGCTATGTAGACTTTTGATAAACCAACGTGCTTCTTGGAGATGGTCTTTCATGCAAGTATTGTCTTTACTGGCATCTGAACGTTTGATCATGCTGGCGTAATAGGGGTTTACCCGTAATTTTGGGGCGATATCTGGATTGAGTTGTACCTGCCACTGTTGGTTAACTTTGGTGACGTAAACATCGGGTATGACATATTCGGATTCGGATTCCTGGATTTGGGTACCAGGTTTGGGGTCTAGGCTACGAATCAGCGCAATGGTTTGGGTTAATAATTGTTCACTGATGCCTAAGCGTTTCAGGAGTTTGGGGCGATCTTGTGCCACTAATAAATCTAGATGTTGCGTCACTAATTCCAGAGCCGGAGCTTTACAGGGCGTGGTATCTGGCATTTGTAGCAGTTGTAGTCTTAGGCAATCCTGTAAGTCAATCGCCGCGACGCCAGCCGGGTCAAAATTTTGAATACTATGTAACACGGCTTGCACTTCTTCAAAATCAAGGTCGTCCATTTGCTCCGCAAGGCCTGCATGGATTTCGTGCAGGTTACTCATCAAGTAGCCTTCGGCATTGATAGAGTCAATTAAGGTGTGCGCGATTTCTAAATCCCGATCTGAGAACTGGGTCAATTCCAGTTGCCATAGTAAATGGTCTTGCAGAGTTGTGGATTTGCCGCGTTGGGCTTCGAATTCGAAGGTTTCGGTGCTTGCATTATTGAATTCAACTTGCATATCATCGAAAACATCTTCCCAATTGGCATCTAATACTAATTCTTCGGGAATTTCAGACTGTGAGCCCTCGCTGGTGGTTTGATCGGTAGTATCAACTTTTGACGTTGTCTGAAGGTTGTCATCGGTTCGAAAAGTAGTCTCATCTTCAATGACTTCCAGCATCATGTTGGAATCCAGTACCTGTTGGATTTCTTGTTGCAAATCCAAGGTTGACAATTGCAGCAACTTTATCGCTTGTTGCAATTGCGGGGTCATCGTCAGTTGCTGGCCTAAGCGTAACTGTAAAGAATGTTTCATAGCTCTATTGCCCTAAAAGCATTTGGAATCAAAAACTACAGACTAAAACCTTCACCCAAATAGACTTTGCGTACTTCCGGATTATTGACAATGACTTGCGCATTGCCTTCCGCGATTACACCACCGTTATTCAAAATGTAGGCTCGGTCACAAATGCCTAATGTTTCACGCACATTATGCTCGGTAATCACCACACCAATTCCTCTTTCCTTTAAATGCACTATGATTTCCTGAATATCCAGAATGGAGAGGGGATCGACGCCAGCAAATGGTTCGTCCAGTAATATAAATTTGGGTTCTGTTGCCAGTGCTCTGGCAATTTCTACCCGGCGTCGTTCACCTCCGGATAATCCTAATGCGATTTGATCACGTAGGTGAGAGATTCTAAACTCAGCTAGTAAGTCTTCAATGATAGCTTCTATTTGCCGTTCTTCAAGTTCTTTCCGTAGTTCAAGAACGGCCCGTAAATTATCTGCAACGGAGAGTTTGCGAAATACTGAAGGTTCTTGCGGCAAATATCCTATGCCTAAATGTGCACGCGCATGCATAGGATAATGCGTAATGTCTTGCTGATCTAAATAAATCTGGCCAGCATCGGCACTGATTAAGCCTACCAGCATATAAAAACTGGTTGTTTTACCAGCACCATTTGGGCCAAGTAAACCGACAACTTCATGGCTGCTAACGCTCAATGAGACGCCCGCGACGACTTGCCGTTTATTGAAAGTTTTGGTGATGTTGTTGGCTGATAGGGTAGGCATATCAGGGCTTGTTTTTGCTTTTGGGTTGAAACGTGGCGTGTACGCGTTTGTTATCCGTTTCGTTTTCGCCAGCCTTGACCACACCATTGCGACTATCGTAGCGGATTAATTCGCTGGAGGATTGGTTGGCACCTTGCCAAACTACCGCTTCTTTCATCAGTACAAGCAAGGCTTGTTCAGGATAGTATTCTGCAATCAAGGAACGCCCTTTGATTTCTTCTTTGCCGACCTGTGGTAGTTGCTTAAATTTTACCGGATTGCCCGTAGAGACCAGTTTGTTAATCGCGCCAGAAACGATATACACCACAAGTTTATCGGATTCCATGCGCATGCTACCTTGCACCGCCACCACATTACCTTGATAAATGCTAACCCCTTCTTTTTCGTCATAGGTGGCGCTATTTGAATCAATAGTAATCGGCTGATCTTTATCGCTTTCAAGCGCGAAACATGGGGGTATGTAGAGCGCTATAGAGCTGAGGATCAGCAAAGTAGAGTTAATGAATTTCATATTTTCCTTGCACTTTATTCAGCAACGTTATGTGAATCGGATCAGAAAACTTTAATTGCATTCCGATACCTGTGGTTATGTCAGGTGGACTTTTAAGTTCCGCCCATTTATCAGTTTCGGCGTAACTGGTTTCTGGGAATACCCGTAAATCAGAGGTACTGATGGATACTCCCCGGCTGCCTGGCATAGCGGCTTTGCTGGCATAAACAAAGCCATTTAATTGTAGTTCTTTGCCTTGGTTAGTTAACAAGCCTTTTTCGGATTTAATAATCCAGGGTTTGCTTTTGGGGCGAAAAAAGCTTAAGACAGGATGCAATAATTCAACGCTGCCATCGTCAGCATAATGCAACATTTTTTCTGCTTTAACTTCACTTTTGAGCATCCCATGGATATCTAATTCGCGTTTCAGATAGCCAGTACTTAAATAATCGGCGGTATGTTCTGCGATTGCGATACCTGCCACTTCTTTAGGGGAGGATAGCTGAACTAGCCACCAGGAGAGTATGGCGAGTATTCCGGCAACGACATAAATAATCCGATTTTTTTCGGTTAACATGACAAATAATCAGCCACAATTTTATCGAAACTACCTTGGGCCTGCAGCAATAAATCGCAGACTTCTCGCACCGCCCCCATGCCGCCCAACTGAGTTGTGGTCCAATGGGCATGCTGACGTACGATAGGGTGGGCATCGGCGACCGCAACGGCAAGGCCAGCGCGGCTCAGCATCGGCAAATCTAATAAGTCATCGCCTACGGCAGCAACTTCCGCAGGTGTTAGCTGCAACTTTTCTATAATTTCGTTAAAGGCTGAGAGTTTCTGTTCATAGCCTTGATACACCCAGGAAATACCTAAGTTTTGCATTCTGATGGCAACAGATTGGGATTTGCGCCCAGAAATCACCGCAACGTTAACGCCAGTTTGTTGTAATAATTTAATGCCATGGCCATCTCTGGCATGAAATGCTTTGTATTCGATCCCCTGTTCGTCAAAAAACAGTTTGCCATCGGTGAGTACACCATCAACATCCAATATCAGTAAGCGGATAGCCTTGGCTTGATCCCAAACAGGCAGAGTTTTTAGAGTCTCGAACATTACATCAATCCCGCATGCAGTAGGTCTTGTAAATTGAGGGCGCCAATCAGGTGTCGCTGTGGATCGACGACTAATAAATCTTTAATTTTTTTCTGTTCCATAATGCGGATGGCTTCTGCCGCTAACATCTCTTCCGAAATCACGGTGCAGTTTCGGGTCATCACCGTGGCAATCACGTCTGCGTGGATATTGATTTGCTGGGCTAAAGTGCGACGTAAATCGCCGTCAGTGTATATACCGATCACTTTGTTGGCGGCATCTACAATGGCCGTCATGCCTAATTTTTTTTGCGTCATTTCCAATAAAGCTTCGCTAATCAGTGCTGTTTCATAAACCTTGGGGATTTGCTCACCCGTATGCATAATGTCTTTGACGTGCAACAGTAGGCGTTTTCCTAAATTTCCACCTGGATGTGACAAGGCAAAATCATCGCGGGTAAAGCCACGCGTTTCCAGTAAAGAAACAGCTAGGGCATCTCCCATCACAAGGGCAACGGTTGTACTCGAGGTCGGTGCCAGACCTAACGGGCAAGCTTCTTTTGTAACAGATACATCAATATGGACCGTCGCAAATTGGGCTAAGCTGGATGCTGCGTTGCCCGTCATGGCGATCAGTGGCACCCCTAAACGTTTCAGTAGCGGTAGCAAGGTTAGGATCTCAGCCGTCTCACCCGAATTAGATAAAGCCAGCACTACATCTTGTTGGGTAATCATCCCTAAATCGCCGTGACTGGCTTCGCCTGAATGCACAAAAAAAGCCGGGGTTCCGGTACTTGCCAGTGTGGCTGCAATTTTTCCTGCGATATGCCCGGATTTGCCCATACCCGTCACCACAACGCGCCCTTTGCAGAGCAACATGAGTTCACAGGCTGACACAAATTGGGAATTAACGCGCTCAGTCAAAGCTTGTACGGCCTCCATTTCAACCTGGATGACTGCCAAGCCTAAAGCCTGAATTTGTGCGGCGTTAATTTTCATCGATTCCTAAGTAAACAACATTACAAACATTTATTATGCCATGAATATTGCAGAGTATCAGGAGATTTATAACGCCTTGAATCTTCAGTGTAGTTATTTAAGTTTGTATTTCAGAAATAAACCTCCATACTTAAATGCAGATAAAATTTTATAATTCAGCGCTACTTGCGGTTCGTTTAAGTTATTTCGCGTCGTAAAAAATAACTCAAGCAATTAATTCAGCTAACAGCTGAATTAATTTAGCTGAAGCCGTATAATCCAACTTAGATCCTACAATCGTAGCCTTATTGTTTAGAGCATGAGATCCAGGTAATGCAACAAAAAGAATATAGAATTAAACCCGGTAATCCTTATCCCTCCGGCTCCAAGCTGAACGCGGGTGGTGTAAATTTTTCTATTTTCAGTCGGCATGCTACGGAAGTGGAGTTGCTGCTATTTGAGAATGCCGACAGTTTGGAACCCTTTCAAGTTATAAAATTAGATAAAGAACATAATCGAACCTTTTTTTCTTGGCATGTCTATGTGTGCAAACTCCCTGTAGGCGTGTGTTACACCTGGCGTATGGACGGACCAAAACTGATTCGCGAAGCCGGATTGCATTTTGATCATGAAAAACAATTAATCGATCCCTGGGCAAAAGCCATCAGTCATAAATTATGGAATAGGCACGCGGCGTGTGTGCCTGGAGATAATGCACATTCCGCTATGCGCTGCATTGTTGTCGATGATAATTACGATTGGGAAGATGATAAACCGCTACGTATTAGTAGTGAAAAAGCCATTATTTACGAATTACACGTCGGTGGCTTTACGCGGCATCCGTCTGCGCAGGTGAAGCATCCAGGAAGCTTCGTCGGCTTGATTGAAAAGATTCCCTATTTAAAAGAGCTGGGGATTACCCATGTTGAACTCTTGCCCATTATGGCGTTTGATGAACAAGATGTACCGCCCAATACTGCCAATTTAGGGCTAAAAAATTATTGGGGCTATAGTACCCACAGTTTTTTCAGTCCGCATCCAGGATATTGTGTGACGCCTGAACAAGGTACGCATCTAAAAGAGTTTCGTGACCTCGTTAAAGCCTTACATAAAGCAGGCATCGCGGTGATTATGGATGTGGTATTCAACCATACGTCTGAATCAGGGACGGGGGGGCCAATTATTAACTTTAGAGGGGTTGGCGATAATATTTTTTATCATCATGATAAATTCGATAAAAGTATTTTTCGTGATTACACGGGCTGTGGTAATACCGTTAATGCGAATCACCCCTTAGTTTCACGCTTTATTATTAGTTGTTTGGAATATTGGGTGAAAGAAATGCATATCGATGGCTTTCGCTTTGATTTGGCCAGTACCATGGCCAGAGGCGAAAACGGTGAAGTATTGCAAGATCCGCCCGTGCTCTGGGGTATTGAGCTTTCCAAAGAGCTCAGCCAACCAAAACTCATCGCCGAAGCGTGGGATGCCGCCGGGCTCTATCAAGTAGGTAGTTTTCCAGGTTACCGTTGGGCGGAATGGAATGGTATCTACCGTGATGTGGTCCGGCGATTCATCAAAGGTGATCGCGGTATGGTCACTGAGATGGCAACGCGAGTTTGTGGCAGTAGTGATTTATATCAACATCAAGGTCGCCTTCCTATCAGTAGTATTAACTTTACCACCTGTCACGACGGTTTTACGCTGTATGATTTACTGAGTTATAACAGCAAACATAACGAAGCCAATGGCGAATATAACCAAGATGGGTGCAATAATAATTTAAGTTACAACCACGGGGTAGAAGGCGAAACCGATGATGTTGCGATCCTGACCTTGCGTAAACAACAAGCCAAAAATGTATTTGCGATCTTGTTGTTGAGTCAGGGCGTGCCCATGCTGTTGGCTGGCGATGAACTCTTAAATTCCCAAAACGGCAATAACAACGGTTATTGTCAGGATAATGAACTGAGCTGGATTAATTGGGAGCAGGGGACGCAGCGTCATGCCGACATCCTGCGTTTTGTTAAATTGATGATTGCTTTACGTAAACGCCACCCTTGTATCATGCGTCGCCGCTTCCTCACGGGCAACCTGATTGAAGGCACAGATAAACGCGATATAACGTGGCACGGTAAGCAGCTCAATCAGCCGCTGTGGGATGACCCCAATGCTCAGCTTTTAGCTTTTACCTTGGCGGGTACGCAAGAAGGCGAATCCGACGTGCACGTGATTATGAACATGGCAGATGAGCAAGTCTCGGTAGAGCTTCCAGAAATTCAGGGTAAATCCTGGTATCTGTCCGTGGATACCTCAAAATCGGCGCCGTACGACATTATCCCTGTCAATGAACAGTTGCTCGTGCGCAGTTATAACTACGAAACCAAAGCAAAAAGTGTCGTGGTGCTGGAAAATAAATAAGCCTGTAAAACTTTAGGATAGACTTCTCCGGCATTGCCGGAGATTTCTGTTGAGTATCGTCGGTACCCCGTGTGCAATCTTTACTAAGCTAGTGGGCTTCGGATGGCGACAGGGATTGCAGTCTCGACTATCCTATTATCAACATTCCTGAAAAACTCTCTCAACGCTCACCTAGTTCACTTATGTCATTACCTCGTTTATTGCATTTTGACCGACATGCTTGGTTAATGCTGCATGTGTATCTGGCTTTAATTTTTGGATTCTTTTTTGCGATCTTAGGGCTGAGTGGCAGTTTAAGCATTTATCGCGAAGCCATAGATCGCTGCTTTAACCCTGAATTGGTGATTGAACAGCCCCGTGCGCAAGTACAGTCTTTGGACAAAATTATGTTGGCCTTGCGTATCGAACATCCCAAACGCTATGGCACTTGGACATTAGAAATGCCTATGGAACGCGATGCGATGTTGACGGCATGGTTCGAAAAACCGCATGAAACCATAGATGAATTTTACGCACCGTTAATGGTGAGTATTAATCCCTACACCGCGGAGGTGGTGGCGAATCGCTTTTGGGGACAGACCTTAACCACCTGGATTTTAGATCTGCATACGCAATTAGCGATGGGTGCCCGCGGCTGGCAATGGGTGGGGGTGCTGGGATGTCTACTGACTTTTTCCATCGTGTCAGGATTGTATTTGTGGTGGCCTGGTTGGCGGCAAATTTGGAGAGTAATCGTACTTAAGCCACAAGCGAGTTTGCAGCAATTGCTGATAGATATTCACCGTCTACTGGGGGTATTAAGTGCCGTATTTTTGTTGGTCCTGGCGTTGACAGGGGTGTTGCTAAGTTTTCCTGCAATACTGACCACACTTTTTGGTTCTGAAGGTATGGGACACGGCGGCACGGGCAAAGAAATTGTCAGCACCGCCAATCCCACGAAAAATCCTACGACGCTGTCGGGTGCCGCATTCATAGCACGCGCACCTTTTCCCCGAGCAGAATTACGGCGCGTAAGTACGCCCGCGGGTGATGCGGGCGTTTATCGCATCAATTTACGTCAAGGAGAAGAAGTGAATCATCGACATCCATTTACTACCGTTTGGGTCGATCGCTGGAGTGGTCAAATCAAAGAAGTGCGTGATCCTAAGGGATTTAGTTTCGGTGCAACGTTGTCCACCTGGGTCTGGCCAATACATACCGGGGAAGCACTGGGAGCTCAAGGGCGGTTAGTGTGGTTTTTATGCGGGCAGGCGTTATTTTGGTTGTATATCACTGGCCTCAGCCGTTGGTTGATGCGTCAAGGTTGGGTGCCTGATTCTAAGGATGTTATGACTGCGGGACGTCAAAGTCTGCAACAGTTCATCCGTGTAGCTAGGCAACTAAGTGTGCATGTGGGGCAAAAATTGGCGAGTCACTGGCCGAGTCTCCGAGATTTTTGTAGGTTGATCGTACAGCGAGTATTGGATTTACTGCGTAGCTTTCAGAAATAGCACGAGTATGTTGGGTGAATAAGTTTTACAGCGGTATAATGCTTATCTAAATTATGCTTTTAATTATGGGCATAAACTAAAAAAAGAGCGACTTACTATCCCGATGTAGTGAAATTTGCCTGTGTAGTCATTCAGAAACGGTAGTCAATGAAAATTCTCAGCATTTATTTTAAAAATATTAATTCCTTACAAGGTGAGCATCTGATTGATTTTAGTCAGGCGCCATTAGCGAATGCTGGGGTATTTGCGATTACCGGACCGAATGGCTCGGGTAAAAGTAGTATTCTGGATGCGATTACCTTAGCCTTGTATGCCGAGACTTTTCGTTTTGATCGCCCAGCCGAACATGTCATGACAGTGGATACTGGCGAGGCCTTTGCGCAAGTGGAATTTATGTTAGGCGAGCAGCGTTACCGCTCGCGCTGGGCCGTAGCGAAAGTCGACGGGCAAGTGGCGCCTGCGAGTATGCAACTAAAGCTACTGGGTGACGATGAGCAACTTTTGGCAGAAGATGTTGCGAGCGTGCGTAAGCAGATGGTAACGATCATTGGTTTGGATTTTCGTAATTTCACGCGTTCTACGTTATTGGCTCAAGGCGATTTTTCTGCATTTTTAAATGCTTTGGATAGCGAGCGTTTGGATATTTTGGAACGCATCGTCAGTCAAGATATTTATGCTGATTACAAACTCGAAATTCAAGAAAATGCTACCGCAGCGCAGCTTAAATTGCAGGAGTTGCAGACCGATTTAGAAGCCATTCCGGTATTGGATGCGGCAAGTCTAGAAGCCAGTGAACTTGATTTAGCGGATTTTCAAGCGCAACGCGCTGAGTATGCACAGCAGTTAGCAGAGCTGCAGCAGCAAATCCAGGGCGTAACTGCACTTGCGCAATGCGATGCACAAATTCAGCAGCAGATGCAGAACAGCGAACAACTGCGCTTGCAACGGCAACAACTGAGCCAAAATTTACAACGCATTAGTCAGTTTCAAGGCGTAGCAGCCTTAGCGACTGATGTGACCTACAGTGAATCGCTCGCGGCGAACCTGCAACGGGATCAGCAAAGTTTGGCGGAATATCGTCAGGAGTTAGAGCAACTTAAAACGCAATTACAGACGTTGGACATCAACTCCAAAAACTCTATTCTCGGCTCTGGACGCTCGCTCAATGAACAACAGGAGATTATCAGCGCCCTCAATTTCCAAGCGGAGATGTTACAAAACGAGCATCGTAACGAATTGAATTTGCTGCAAACCATAGAGCAGCAAGTCCTTGAAAAACAGGCGTTGCAAGCGAATGTTAAACAATGGCTGCAAGAACATAACAACGATGCCATTTTACTGGATGGCTTTCCTGATATCGGGGGTATGAAAAAACTCAGTGCCGATCTTGTCACGGTCAAAGGCCAATTAAAAGCCTATAACAAATGGACTAAAGATACCCAGGCGAAAACTAAGTCCACTAAAAACGCGTTACACAATCTCCAAAGCGAAACGCCCGTATTGCAAAAAAACATAGCGCAGTTAGAAGCGGAAATAGAAAAAATTAGTCGTGGATTGACTTTAGAGGAGTTGGCAGAGCTACGCGCTGAACAACAGATCAAAGTTAAAGATCATAAAGAATTATTAACCTTGGCGAATATTCATAGCCGCTTCAGTGATGGATTATTAGTCCGCTTAGGTTTAATTAAACGTCCTGCAGAACTCGATCCTACCGCAATCAGTCAACGTTTGCAGCGCATGCGTACGCAATTGACGCAAGAAGAAAATATCAAAAAATCCTTGGAGCACGCGGTATTTAACGAGTCGTTGCTTAAAAAAATGCAAGCTGACCGTTTACATTTAGTGCGCGGCGAGCCCTGCCCATTATGTGGCTCGGTAAAACATCCTTATGTTACCGATGCGCCACCACAAATGGATTCGCAAAAGGCATTATCGGTGCAAAAATCGCGGGTGAATTCCATGAGCAATAGTATTGCTCGCGTCGAGCAGCAACTGCAAGCTGCCGAAAAACAAGTGAAGGATAAGCAGCTAAAAAGCGACCGTGTCGTGCGTTTACACTCCGATTGGGTGACGCTCTGTAATCGATTGGGCGTAGTGCAGCCAGAATTGACTATCAAGAATACTGGTTTGATGAAACGCTTACTCAAAACGCAAGAAGTGGAGCTCAAAGATTTAGAGTTCATTTACAAAAGTGTGCGCTCCTTGCAGCAAAAAATCACTAAAACCAAACTGCAACTGGATACCCAAAGCGCTAAGCTGGAACAAGTACAAGCGACCGCGATGGAATTGGCTGCCAGCGATGTGAATCGCCCGCAAGAATTGATTGCTTTGGAACAACAACTGGCACAATTAGAAGCGGAAGAAAAACCGCTGAGTGCCAAAGTGCTCGGGCAATTGGAACGCCTCAATGAAAAAATGCCTGCCAAGGGTAAAGAAGACGCGTTATTTGATCGTTTAAATCAACGGCGGCAAGAATACCAAACTTATTTGTTGCGCGAGAAAAGCGTGCAAGAAGAACTGCAAGAATTGCAGCAAAAAATGACCGAAGGCCATGGTATTTTGCTCACTCAGCAGCAACGGGTGCAAGAATGCTTAAGTAAATTAAAAATAGAGCAGGGCGCGGGTGTTGAATTGGCTGTGATAGAGAAGCAACGCCTGATTAACGAAAAATCTGCCGAAATCGCCCAAACCCAAACCCAAGTCCACGCCCTGCAGCAGCAATTGCAAACTCAAGCACAAGCTGCGGGCTTGACTAGCTATGCGGAATTAGTCGAAGTTTTACAATTATTACCGCAAGCTGCGACCTTGACGCAAACATTAGCGCAGATCGAGCCGCAACTCCTGCAATTGCAACAAACCTTGACGCAACTGCAAGCGCAAAAACAAGAATATGCTTGGGTTAACACTAAACATTCACTAGCAGAATTGGAAAATACCCGCAAACAGCTAGCGGAGAAAATCGATATCACCCGCTTAGAAATCGAGCGCTTAGAAGAGTTATTGACCAAACAGCAAGTGCGTCGAGAGCAATATGCGCAAGTTTTAGATTTAATCACCCAGCAACAGGTACAAGTTGCCCTGGCGCAAGCCGAACTAGACGCGCTACGTCAAGAAAATGGTCACGCTTTTAGACGGAAGGTGCAGCGGCGTATGGCGGATAAATTGCTGGCACAGACTAATGTTATCCTCGAAAAAATCAGTGGGCGTTTTTATGTGCGTCAGCGCGACACCGAACAAGGCTTAGCGTTGGACATCGAAGATACCTACCAACAGAACGCCCGTCGCCTCCCTAAGACTTTATCGGGAGGAGAGGCCTTTGTCGTCAGTTTGGCATTAGCCTTAGGATTAGCGGAATTAGCCAGCAATGGTCGCGCGATAGACTCCTTATTTCTGGATGAGGGCTTTGGTAATTTAGATGCCGACGCTCTGACAATCGTGGTCTCGACCTTAGAAGGTTTACAAACACAGGGTAAAAAAGTGGGTGTGATTTCGCATGTTGAGGGCGTACGTAAACGCATAAAAACCCAGATTGAAATGATCAAAAAACCCAATGGCTTAAGTGAATTAAGAGCATTAGTGTAAAGGGCTAAGACCTTTAACACACTTGAATAACTTAAAATCAGCGGCTTAAGCATATGTACTCGCATGGCGTGCAAAAAACTATCCTAACGCGTCCAGTTAAAGTGATGCATCCCCAGTTCGGGGATATGGACCCGATTTTACAAAGAATTTTTGCCGCACGTGGGATACGCTCCTTGGCAGAATTAGAACGCACCTTGAACAAACTGCCCTCACCGTGGTTGCTGACTGGGATGGAAACCATGGTCACGGCGTTGTTGCAGTTATTAAAATCGCAGCAGCGTATTACTATCGTCGGCGATTTTGACGCAGATGGGGCGACCAGTTGTGCGGTGGCTTTAAGAGGCTTAGCATTATTGGGTTTTCGGCAGCTGAATTTTATCGTGCCTAATCGCTTTGAATATGGCTATGGTTTGACCCCCGAAATTGTCGAACTCGCGCAACAGCAACAGCCCGATGCCATCATTACCGTCGATAACGGTATTTCTAGCTTAGCCGGGGTCGAAGCGGCCAAAGCGCTAGGCATCCAAGTCTTAATTACCGATCATCATTTGCCCGGCCCTCAATTGCCTGTGGCCGATGCCATCGTCAATCCCAATTTGCCGGAGGATAAATTCCCCAGCCGCAATCTTGCGGGTGTCGGCGTGATGTTTTACATCTTGCTTGCACTCCGCAATCGCATGCGCGAGCAAGGCCATTTTAATGCGCACGTTCCAGAGCCGAATTTGGCGCAATTATTGGACTACGTCGCCTTAGGGACCGTGGCTGATGTGGTCGCTTTGGACGATGTTAACCGGGTGTTAGTCCATCAGGGCTTATTACGGATTCGCTCAGGGCATGCGCATCCAGGTATCGTTGAACTCGTCCACATTTCTGGGCGACAACTGCAATCACTATCTGCAGCGGACTTAGGTTTTGCCTTGGGACCGCGGTTAAATGCTGCAGGACGTATGGATGATATGTCGTTGGGCATTCAATGTTTAATCACCGAAGATGTGCAGTTAGCTCGAGAGATTGCACAACAATTAGATGAATTAAACAAAGATCGCCGTGACGTCGAAGGCCAAATGAAAATCGAGGCCATGAAGTTATTAACGGAAATGAAAGCGTTTGACGCGAAACACTTACCCGCAGGCGTCTGTTTATTCGACAAAGAATGG
>SXIZ01000067.1 GCA_005779525.1 Methylococcaceae bacterium | reverse complement strand
CAAGGCTTGCGGCCACACCAACTGATCATGACGGCCACCCCAATCCCACGTACCTTAGCCATGTTGCAATACGCTGATTTGGATATTTCCATTATCGACGAATTGCCTCCGGGGCGTAAACCCGTGATCACTAGCGTCATCCCGGCGGATCGGCGCGCGGAAGTCATTGCACGCATCCAGCAATGGGTGGCGCAACACCGCCAAGTTTACTGGGTATGCACGCTCATTGAGGAATCAGACGTTTTAGAATGTGAAGCCGCTGAATGCACAGCCGCGTTACTCACTAGCGCACTCCCCAGCGTTCGTGTTGGACTGGTTCACGGACGCATGAAAGCCACTGAAAAAGAAGCTATTATGCAAGCCTTTAAACAGCATACCTTGGATTTGCTGGTTGCCACCACAGTGATTGAAGTTGGGGTCGATGTTGCCAATGCCGGACTTATGATTATTGAAAACCCTGAACGCTTAGGGCTTTCGCAACTGCATCAATTACGTGGTCGAGTTGGACGTGGCCAACTCGAAAGCTTTTGTGTGTTATTGTATCAACCGCCGCTATCGGCAACTGCCAAGCAACGTCTTGGTATTATGCGCGATACGCAAGATGGATTTATTATCGCTGAAAAAGATTTGGAGCTACGCGGACCGGGTGAAATTTTAGGCACCCGCCAAACTGGACAAATCCAATTAAAAGTTGCAGATTTGGCGCGCGATAGCGATTTATTAGAAAATATCAAACTTGCTGCCGAACATCTTATGCAACATCATCCGCATGTGATCCAGCCATTAATCAAGCGCTGGCTGGGTCACAGTTCGCATTACGCCGAGGTTTAATTTTGCCAACCCAAAGTGCTTTATTCATCAGCTCGCCCACCTGGGTTAAACAGCTACAGGCTTTACCCCAACCCGTACCCAGTGCCGTGCAATCCTGGATGTTTGAAACCCATTCACTGACGCAACGCTTGCGTGCACAGTTTGGCAATCAGGTCGCCGTCAGGATTCTAAAACAATATTGGTATAAGCCGTTTATCACTGAGAGCCGCTTATTAGGCCTACCCCCACACCGCTACACCCTGATCCGAGAAGTACTCTTACATGTACAGGACACGCCATTAATTCTTGCGCGTTCAATTATCCCGCAACAGACCATAGCGGTCGCCCACCGCAATCTGGCGCATCTGGGCACTCGCCCCTTAGGCGAAGTGATTTTTGCTTATCCCAATTTGCAAAGACGTGCGTTGGAACTCTGTACTGTGCCTTTAGATCTGTGGCAAAATTCCTGTAAACAGACTTGCGCGCTACCGCAATCTCTGTGGGGACGACGTACGATCTACGCCATCCCGACCCAGCCTATGTTAGTCAGTGAATTTTTTATGCCGGAACTGTTTCGCGTAGCCGATGTTAAAAATTGATAAACATCGACCCCATGATTAAATGATGCATCGTATTATTGGTATGCGTTGCATCATCTAGATATTGATTGAGGTAACCTGCCTCTGCGCGGACATTGTTATTAAAACTCCAGCCTAAACCCGCAAAAACCCGATTTTGATCAAAGCCTGCTTTCCCACCAAATTGCGTGGAATTGACGCGAATAAAAAATTCGTCCCAAGCAATAAAATTTAAACGCGGCTCTGCCGCGAACGGGTGCATAAATCTTATCATCTGTCGAGGACGGAAACGCACATCCTCGCCACGAATAAAATTACTTTCCACCATGGTTCTAAAAGTTAAAGTGCCATAGTCGGTTGGCAACACATACCGAAAAGCGGGCCATAAGTCTTGCTGCGAGGTATAGCTTTTACCGATATTTTGGGTTGGCAACCAAGTATAACCCGCCCAAATTGTCGCGCGATCACTGAGACTATAGCCTACCGCGGTCCGCACCATCCCTTGATACCAGTGGTTCCAATTATCATCAAAACGTGCCTGCACCTCACCCCAAATCCGCCACTTTTCCAGATTAGGATCAAGCACTTTCAAACTGCCTTCACCGATCACCTGCAACCAACTGCCTGCATCTTGCAGCAAATCATCAGCGCGAACTGTTGTGGTTATTACACTACTGAGGGCCGCCATAGCACACCATAGTGAACCTTTAAACTTTATATTTTTCATCGTAGCTTTAATTTTTGCTTGAATATTAGTGTCATTCATACCAGAAGTATGACCGCGAATTACACAAAACTCACTTAGCAGAGTTTGCTCTTAAGCATAGCATTGCAGCCAGAAAATGAATGTAAAGTTAAAACTAACATAGCAGCTACCATGCCAGAGCACCTGCTCAATTCAAACTGGAATATCGAGCATTAAAACGTTTGAAAAACAAAGCTTAATTGCAGCTAGGAT
This sequence comes from Methylococcaceae bacterium, assembly GCA_005779525.1. Lineage (GTDB taxonomy): Bacteria > Pseudomonadota > Gammaproteobacteria > Methylococcales > Methylomonadaceae > SXIZ01. The sequence goes on along the minus strand of SXIZ01000067.1, from coordinate 968 downwards.
TACCCACTCAAACTACTATGTACGCACTTTAACGTGGAAAAATGCAGCGCAAGTTAAATGCACCAGCGGAGGCTGGTTTAAATGCCCCGCTCCAGAGCAACTCAATCATTCTAGTTACCGTGATTGAGATTAGGATTTTTATTATCATTTTGTTCTGATGAATGTGTAGTGCGCATTTGAATGGTTTGCATGCGCTCTTTTGCAATTTCTTCCTCGACACGCTCTACCAGTAATCTAAACGCCTCAGCTTCAGTCTTAGCATGATACACTCCCGCTTTTGCTTGAAACAAGCAAGCTTCCTGACGTAAAAAGGACTTCATTAAATCATAATTCTTCCAGTGTTCCCGCCAATGAAAAATGCCTTCAATACCAACGAGCACAGTCACCAACAAACTCAGCAGCGTTGGATAAATGGAAGGCAGATCATGAAGATTAATAAGCACAGGGACAGTAGCAACTGCAATTGCAGAGATTGAAGCCGATGTCAGATAGCACCAGCGGTACCTATCGCCTTTTTTACGATAAGCGTCGGTTTTAAAATCGACTCGAGTGCGTAAATAATCTTCAACGTTACGTGCAGAGTAGGAAGGTTCGGATAATTCGGTTTCTGAAGCCATGTGTTACCTCCAAAATTGAATCAAACTTAGTTATTAACAATAATCATAATTACCCAGAGCTTTATATCATGGTGTTGTGAGCGTATTTTTATCATTTTTGGCTGAACTATAAATTTCGCTTAGCGCTTTTCACGCGATATTTTCCACCACATACGAACGGCAAACAGTTTACCAACAATAAAAGCCATCAACCTCTGCAAGCCAAAATATGCTTTAACTCTTCTCTGAATTTTATCCCCAGTTTTCGGCGCAAAATCCAGCATCAAAGAAAATTATTAGCTATCACAACAGCGCCTATAGCCAGAGCAAGCTAACATTAATCCCCATTTTAATGAATGATTCAGCCTAGCT
>SXIZ01000066.1 GCA_005779525.1 Methylococcaceae bacterium | reverse complement strand
TATTAGACGAAGCAGCAACATTATTCTTAAACAATGAGACTGAGACTGCTCGACTAATCCTTAGAGACTTAGTGAACGCAACAATTGGTTTTGAAGAGCTTGCTCAAAAAACAGAAAAACCAAGTAAAAGCCTACATAGAATGCTTTCACAAAAAGGCAATCCAAGCATGGACAATCTAGCGGCTATTTTTGGTGCAGTACGTACACGCTTAAATGTTGGTATCGAAGCCCATTCAGTTAAACTAAGTCACTCAAAACAAAAGATCGCTCTAGCTTCTGCCGCAGCCTAAACGTCAATTCTTTTGACGGTCTCTTTCTAAAAAGTCGGGATTCCAGACAATTTGGATTTGTCGGAAATCACGACAACTGAGATTAAACTACCGCCTATCGTCAACAGTAGGTATGCTTAAACAGCTGATCATCCGAAAGCTGTTGTTTGACCCGGGGTAAACACAAATGCCATCGACCGCGTGTTTTTGCTGCGCACTTGATTGAATTAGCCTCCAAAGCAACGATACTCGTATCCTAGAGTTATTTCGTGATACCTTTTTTAGATCTCCCAATCAATCGAGTTCTTTGATGGCTTAATTGATAAAGCAACGGCAATACAAGCAAGGTTAATAATGTAGAAGACACTATGCCACCAATGACAACGGTAGCGAGTGGGCGTTGCACCTCGGCACCCGTACCTGTGGAAATAGCCATAGGAATAAACCCAAGCGATGCAACCAAAGCGGTAATTAAAATAGGCCTTAAGCGACTTAAACTGCCATCTTGAATAGCCAGATCCAATGGTTTACCTTCCATCAACAATTGGCGTATCACACTAATCATTACCAGTCCATTCAATACGGCCACACCAGATAACGCGATAAAACCGATGCCCGCAGAAATAGACAGTGGAATATCCCGCAACCATAGCATCAACACTCCTCCGGTTAGTGCAAATGGAATACCTGTAAACACAATCAAACCATCTCTAATGTTATTAAACATGGCATAAAGTAACAAAAATACCAACAACAAGGCCAACGGCACTACAATTTTTAGCCGATTACTAGCCGACTGCAACTGCTCAAATGTACCGCCCCAATCAAGCCAATAGCCGGTAGGGACTTTTATTTCTTTTTGTATGCGTTGCTGCACTTCTGCCACATAGGAGCCTATATCGCGATCCCGCACATTTGCCGTTATCACAACATTTCGCTTGCCATTTTCACGACTAAATTGGTTAGCCCCCAATTCAATATCAATATTTGCTACTTCATCAAGCTGCAAATAAACCGACCCGTTACCTTTATCAGAAACTTTTATTGGAAGTCGTTTAAGGGTCTCCACATCAACCCTTTCCTCTTCGGGCAAACGTATTACTATTTCAAAACGCCGATCTCCCTTAAACAATGCAGTTGCCTCACGCCCATTCATCGCAATTGAAATGACCTCTTGAACATCGGCAACATTCACTCCCAGCCTTGCTATCTCTTGCCGATCAATATTGATAGTAAGCATCGGCAAGCCCGTTGTTTGTTCAACCTTAACATCTTCACCGCCACGAGTGCTGGACAACACTTTAAATATAGCTTCAGCCGTGGCATTCATTATTTGCATATCATCGCCAAACACTTTCACCGCTACATCACTACGCACACCAGAAATCAGCTCATTAAAACGCATTTGAATAGGTTGAGTAAATTCATAATTGCTACCAGGCACATAATTAACAGCCTTTTGCATCTGTGCGATCAGTTCATTTTTATTTAAGCTAGGATCTGGCCATTCCGACTTAGGCTTGAGCATAACAAAGTTATCAGCCACATTAGGAGGCATTGGATCAGTGGCGATTTCAGCCGTGCCTAATTTAGCAAATATTCGCTCTACTTGCGGAAATCCTTTGACAGTGTGCTCTAACTCTTTTTGCATATCGACCGCCTGTGTAAGGCTGGTACCAGGAATACGAAGTGCATGCAGCGCTATGTCACCTTCGTCCAAACTAGGTATAAACTCACTGCCCATCCGACTAACTAGTAAACCACTTAATAACACTGACACAATGGTGATAGTTATCACTAAAGCCTTATTCAGCATTGCCCATTTTAATAATGGTAAATAGCGCTGTTTAATCCAAAGAATACTTGCTTGTTCTTTTTCTTCTACTTTACCAGTAATAAATAATGCGACTGCCGCTGGTATAAACGTTACCGACAATAGCATCGCCCCAAGCAACGCCGTCAAGACAGTGAATGCCATTGGATGAAACATTTTGCCTTCTACGCCCGTCAGAGCAAAAATTGGCAGATACACAACCATAATGATAAGTTGGCCATAAATTAGTGGTTTTCTAGCCTCTTGTGCCGCAGCAAATACTTCTTCAAAGCGCTCTGACTTAGTAAGCTGTCTGCCCAATTTAGTTTGAGCATGTGCTAACCGTCGCATGCAATTTTCCACAATCACCACAGCGCCATCAATGATAATGCCGAAGTCCAATGCCCCTAAACTCATTAGGTTTGCGCTGACTTTTCCAGTCACCATGCCCATGAATGTCAGTAGCATGGCTAATGGAATAACGAGCATAGCAATTATCGCTGCACGCATATTCCCTAAAAATACAAATAAAACAGCAATCACTAACAGCGCACCTTCCAGCAAATTTGTTTTTACCGTATGGATTGCCTTGTCAATCAGGACCGTTCTGTCATAAACCGTTTTTGCAACAACCCCCGTTGGTAGTGTTGGGTTGATTTGCATGAGTTTGGATTCAACGGCAGCAGACACTTCACGGCTATTTTCCCCTATCAGCATAAATACCGTACCTAACACGACCTCTTGCCCGTTTTCCGTAGCCGCTCCATTACGCAATTCAGAGGCAACCCTAACATCAGCCACATCTTTTATACGTACGGCAATACCGCCCTTGCTAGCCACCATAGTATTGGCTATATCTTCGATACCACTTAGCTGACCCGGTACGCGAATTAAGTACTGCTCACCCGATTTTTCAATATAACCAGCACCCACATTTGTGTTGTTATTTTCTAAAGCAACAACCAGATCATGCAATGCCAACCCTCTAGCCATTAAGCGGTCAACATAAGGCGCTATTTGATATTGCTTAACGTAACCGCCAACAGTATTAATTTCATTCACCCCAGGTACATTACGCAATTGCGGTTTAATAATCCAATCCTGTATCTCACGTAAGTCCATCGGCGTGTAAGGTGTGCCATCCTCTTTTAGTGCACCCTCTTTTGCTTCAACCGTCCACATGAAAATTTCGCCTAAACCAGTAGACGTGGGTCCCATCTCTGGGGAAATACCTATGGGTAATTTATCTTTAGCTTGCTGAATACGCTCATTGACTAACTGACGCGCAAAGTAAATATCCGTGCCTTCTTCAAATACGACCGTGACTTGAGAAAGGCCGTATCGCGAAATAGATCGAGTCTGCTCCACTTTAGGCAACCCGGCCATCGCTGTCTCAATCGGATACGTAATTCTTTGTTCGGTTTCCAGTGGTGCGTAGCCTGGGGATGCGGTATTAATTTGCACCTGTATATTTGTGATATCGGGCACCGCATCAATGGGTAGTTTTTTGTAACTAAATGCCCCTAGCAGCGCTAGGCCAAAAGCCACCAGGATTATTAACCAACGCTGATCGATAGAAAATCGAATAAGTTTTTCAAACATAATGCTGCACCCTAAATGAGATAGTGATTAATTAAACCAACATAAGCCTTTTAATGTTCATGAGTGGCTGTGGCTTTCCCAATGTCGGCTTTAATTAAGTAGCTGTTTCCTGCAGCATAGCGCTCTCCAGCATGAAATCCTTTTAACACTTCTACATGCTTATTGTCACGACGACCTAGCACCAACGGTCTAGCCTCAAAGTATTCGCCGTAGCGCCCAAACACCACCGATCGGTCTTGTAATGTCTGTAGGCCTTCTAAAGAAACAGCTAATGCTACTTTCACTTCATCAGAAGCCACTTCAACATTAACTGGTAAGCCTGGTAGCCATTTGCGATTTGCGTTATTGAGAACAACTCGCGCCATGGCAGTTCGGGATGCCCCACCTACCAAAGCGCCGACATAAGAAATAATACCGGTAGTTTCTGCTTCAAAAGACGCTGACTTAATAGTGACTTGTTGCCCCACTTTAATGGCATGAACGTCTTTAGCATAAATAATGATTTCCGCCCATACCGTTGACAGGTCTGAAATCTCATAAAGGCTATCAACCTCACTCACTACTTGGCCTTGGCTTATTTTTTTATTAGTAATAACACCATCAATCGGTGAACGAAGCTCATAGCGAGTTAAGCCTTTAGACCTTTCGCTAGCTCCTAGCGTATTCAACTTTTGTTGTAATCGTCGCGTATTAATCTCAGCCTCTTGTAAATCATGCTGCGCTTGTAAGTAATCTTGTTGGGCTGAAATTTTTTCTTCCCATAATTGTTTCTCACGCTCGTAGCTTGAGCGCATTAGTTCCATACGCTTTTCTGCAACCAACAGATCGCTACGCAACTCTGCAATCGTTTGACTAGAGATAATCGCTAACACCTGGCCCTTTTGCACCGTATCACCCGCATTCACAGCAACCGCTTCAACCATGCCGCCAATACGTGGAACCACGTGTACACTTTTATCTGCATTGAGCTGAACTTCACCTTGCAACTTCAATACAGTTTTAATGGTGGCTGGTGCAGCTGTCAGCACCTCTATGTTGTTTAGCATGAGTTGTTTGTCAGTGATTTGTGTCCTTGCCTCTACTTGGTCATAGGTGAAATGGTAATTTTTATCGTTGTGTTTGGCGGTGACATTCACTTTAAAAGAATGGGGCTCTTCAACCGCAACATCTCCTTTTAAATAGTTGCGCTCTTTACTAAAATTAAAGCCTTGTGGTTTACTACCTAATCTCTGTAGTTCAATACTAATCTGTGAGCTATCTGGATTCAGCAATTTGCCATTTTGATAGGTATATACCCTAAACTCTGGCAGTCTATTTTCTTCAAAAATAGTGATTTCGATGCTGTAATCATCGCGTGTAAGCAACCTACCTCCATGAGGCCCTCTTATCACCTCTTGAATCTGAGCACTATGCTGGTGTTCATCGTGAGGTGGATTCTGCTTTATCGACGGCACTAAATGATCCTGTTCATGGTTATGCCCTAATTCACCATGCTTAGGTCTACTATCCCTTGAAGGTTGCACATCATTAATATGTACCGACTCGTCACCTGTTACTTGAGGTTTGCCTGTATATAGAATCAATATCGCTAAAATAATGCCTACCAGAATGACTAAAAAAATAGCAACGACTTGTTTATTTTTTTGTGGAAATTTCATGTATTACTCCTGATGCGGGGCAGTGATAGATGTGTCACCGGAATTAAAAGCGTTACCCATAATGCCATTTATATCGGCAATAGCGAGATGCCCATTCAAGAGGGCATTTAAATACTGTGATCGTGCATAGAACAAAGTACGTTGTGCATCGAGCACATCAAGAAAGCCAAATTTACCAAACTCAAAACCTTTAACAGCTGAATCATAGGCACTTTGGGCACTGGGTAAAATATCAGCCTGCAAGATGTTTGCTTCAAGCTTAGCTACCAAATAACGCTCAAATGCCGCTGACAGAAGCGTGCCTTGCTGCACCCTGATGGCAAGGAGTTCATCTCGGGCTTTGTTTGTGCGACTTAAGGCTTCTTGCAGATTTCCCTGATTGCGATCGTATACCGGAATAGGAATGGACAAACCTATGATGGCCTGATTAAGACCAAGCTCTTCATTACGCCGAGCACCAACACTTAAGGTGAGGTCAGGTGTACGTTTGCTGTCCTCAATATTGACCAATGATTCTCGCTGTTCAATTTCTAGCTTAGCAAGCTTGATAGCTGGTGAGCTTTCTTGCCTTGCATGAAGCTCAGCAAGTTGAGGGACGACTGGGAACAAGTCCAGCTGGCCAACCACCATACTAAATCGTGGCAACGACGCCCCCCAAAAGCCACTCAATTTTATGCGTGATGTGGCAAGCTGAGCAGCCATCTGACTGAGTTCAATCTTAACGGTGGATTCAGCAACCTTGGATTTAATTTCCTCAACAGGTGATATTTTCCCGGCTTTTACGCGCTTGCTTGCCGCCGACTGAACACGCTGTGCCAGTTCCAATAAAGATTGGCTAAGCGCCATATGTTCCTGTGCAATAAGCACTTCATAAAAAGCCTTCATAGTAGCAGCACGAATTTCTGCTCTTTTTAACTCGATTAAAGTGCTCGCCACAGCATAGCGAACGTCAGCTGCCGCTACCCTAGCTGCTCGTTTACCACCCAACTCAAATGGCTGACTTACCTCTATCGTAGTTTGACGCGTCGAACTACGCGTATCCTCAATATAAGTCGACAGCGAAGGATTAGGCACCGTTGCAGCCTGGATTTGCATGCCTTTGACTGCATCCCTCTCGCTGATTGCAATTGCCAACTCGGGATTAGCTTGCAGTGCAAGTGATATAGCAACATCTAAGCTTAAACCCGCAGACGGTTCTGATGCACTGCCACTCAAAGCAGGCGTGGAAATTTCAGCGGCACATAACGGCACGCTGAATAACATGAATAGACTGGTTAATACATAATAAATACGCATGAATTTTCTCCTGGATAATACATAAGGATCCAGCGAGAAAATACGCTTAACAAGTAAATACTAAGGGGTAGCTCTCTCGCTGTATTAAACAGCGAATTGCCAATTGGGACGTTCGATACCACTTATTATCAAAGGATACCGATAGCTCACTTCAGGACTACTGATTGCTACAAAGCATGGAATTGTCGTAAATTCGGATTGTAGCCGAACAAATTTCGTGCAGCACAAATGGCAAACACTGCACTCATTACAGCTACTTTTTTCTGGTTGATTGTGCGTATGCGGATTCATTGCAACCACAGAAGTCTCTTCAGTGGCATTTATCCCGTGCTGTGAGGATGTATTTATTTCAGAATGGCCATAAGAACACACAGCCGCCTGCGCGAATTGCAGCGGGAGCAGTACAAGTAGGAATGCAATAAATGTTCTTCTAATCAACATGAGCCGAAGTGTACGCCGAGAAAAAATAGTTATCAACCCCATCACCACTAACGGTCTTTTTACACCTAATACTGTTAACGAGCACTTAAAACGTATAGCTAGCCCCCACTTCCACATTGCGTTCCGCACCAGGGAATATACCGTCTGGATTTCGGCTTGCGATGTACTTCTTATCGGTGAGGTTTTTCACTGAAGCAAACAAGGAAAGGTGCTTATCAACCGCGTAATAAGCAT
>SXIZ01000007.1 GCA_005779525.1 Methylococcaceae bacterium | reverse complement strand
ATTACAGATCAGTTTGTGGACCTCACCGGATATCGAAGAGTCTTTAGCCGTCATGCACACCCGACGTCTAAAACAGCAAAAGCCCATCTATAAAGTCATGACTGAAGCCAGTATTGCATTTTTACGGCAAGGTACTAATAAACCGCCTGAAAGCATATCCGGGGCAAGACTGCGACGCAGCCAAGTCATTGTGACCGTCAAACTGCCCCTCGCGCATCCACGGCCCACCGAATCTGAATTACAACGCGCGGCAGAGTTACAACTGGCTACCCGGCAATCTTTAATGACTATAGGACTGACACCTGATATTTTGGATGCCAATCAGTATGTGCGTTTACTCAATACGCTACTCAACTGGAATCCTGAAGCGGGCTGGAAAGATCGCGTTGCCCCGGAATGTGATCCCACACAATTAATTCGCGATCAATTATTGGATTACGACAATGCCGTGGAAACTGATGATCGAGGACTATGGCTAGGTGCAAAACGGGTCAAAATCCTCTCAGCTAAACGCACCCCGGATTATTTTTATTTTGGCAGCGCAAAAAGCTATTTAGGCGACTTATTATCCGGCACGCGTGGCGTACGTCAGAATACCTTAATCAGCCTAACCTTACATTATCCTGATGCCGAATCTACTCGTGCCCGCCAGGAAGGGGTCAGGCAATTTATTACCAATCAAGTCAATACCCCCATTGCCCGTTTTCTCCCGGCATTAGTGCAACGCAAACATAATTTTGATGTGTTGTTCGACGCCTATGGTGATGGTGACCGTCCGATTCGCAGCTACTTTGGCGTGGTGTTATTTTGTGACCCGCAAGAAGAATCAGCAGCCGTTTCTAATGCCCGCGTGTATTTTCGGGAACTGGGGTTTCAGTTATTAGAAGACAAATATTTTTGTCTGCCTTTTTTTCTCAACTGTTTACCCTTGGGTGCCGAATTGGCCGCTATTGCCGATTTAAAACGCTATCGCACCTTAGCGACCCGACATGCTATTCCGCTGCTGCCTTTGTTTGGCGATTGGGCAGGTACCGGTACACCGACGCTGAACTTTGTGTCGCGTAATGGTGAGCATATGGCCGTCTCGTTGTTTGATACCACGGGTAATTACAACCTCTGCATCGCGGCAGAATCGGGTAAGGGTAAATCCTTTTTAACCAACGAAATTATTGTCAGCTATTTAACGGAAGGTGCGCAAATCTGGGCGATTGATGTCGGGCGCTCTTACGAAAATCTATGTGAAGTCTTGGAGGGGGACTTTGTGAAATTCACCCATACCTCCAAAATTTGTATGAATCCCTTCGAGATTGTGCAGAACTTCGAAGAAGAGGCCGACATGCTCGCAGGACTTGTCAGTCAAATGGCGGCACCGACGGAGAAACTGACAGATTTTCAAACCGCAGGGCTAAAACGGGTGCTAAAGAACCTTTGGACCGATAAAGGGCAAGCCATGTCGGTAGACGATATTGCGCAAATACTTTGCCAGGAAGATGATCAACGCTTAAAAGATGTTGGTGAACAGTTGTTCCCCTTTACCACCCGCGGTGAGTACGGGCGTTATTTTAATGGGCAGAACAACGCCCGCTTTAGTCATGATTTTACCGTCTTGGAACTGGAAGAACTTAAAGGCCGTAAACACTTGCAACAAGTGGTATTGCTGCAACTGATTTACCAAATTCAACAAGAAATGTATCTCGGAGAACGTAACCGTCCCAAGATCGTCATTATTGATGAAGCCTGGGATCTCTTAACGGAAGGTGATGTGGCTAAATTTATGGAACAGGGTTATCGTCGTTTTCGTAAATATGGCGGTGCGGCGGTGACGATAACCCAGTCGGTCAACGACTTATACCGCAATGCCGCAGGCCGCGCTATCGTGGAAAACTCTGCCAATATGTATCTCTTAGGACAAAAAGCGGAAGTCATTGAAGGCATGAAACAAGACCGGCGTTTGCCCCTTTCGGAAGGCGGTTATGAATTACTCAAAACCGTGCATACCGTGCCGGGAGCGTATTCGGAAATTTTTTTTATCACGGAAATGGGTTCCGGTATTGGTCGCTTAATTGTAGACCCGTTTAAACGCATTTTGTTCTCTACTAAACCTGAGGATGTGCAAGCCTTAAAGCAATTACGCCGCCAAGGTTTAGGGCTGGGCGAAGCTATACAGCAATTAATGGCTAGCCGAACTCCCAAAAGCCTTGAGGTGTCAGGTGAGCGCTAACGCTAACTGGATCATCATTGCTCTAATCTCGACCGTAATGGGAGCTATCAGTGGTGGTTTAACCGCGCAACTACTCCTTAAAACACCCTTACAACGCTTAAGTTTAAACACGCCCGTGTTCGTATTGGATCGCGCACGTTTGATTCAAGGTTTACCACCCAACGCGTCACCCGAGCAAATGGCGCGCACCGTAGCGGACTGGAAATCCTTAGCGGCCAAATTAAGCGCGGAAGGTTATCTCGTGCTGGATGCAAGCGCCATTATCGAAGCACCCGAGGATGTCTATGTTAAACCGTTAGGACATTAACCATGCCTAGAATTAAGAATGTGTATATTTACTCTCTGCATAGACCTAAAGCGGCACTGCGTCGATTTCTATGCAAAGCATTGCCTATTTTAGGCATTGTTTTGGGCATTGAATACTATCTCGGGCAACGCTTTTTGCTGGGGGGAGATAGTCAAACAGATCGATGTTTACCGGATAAATGGGTTTACTTGATTGACACCTACGACAAAGATATTTGGCGTGGCGATTTAATGGCGTTTCGAGCTGAACGCATGCAGCCATTTTTCAAAGATGGGCAAATTATCGTTAAGATTGCTGCCGGCATTACGGGTGATCGGGTGAAAGTCGATACTCAACTAACCCGCATTGATAATACGCCTATCATTGAAGGCCTCCCATTAGCCCCAAAATTGAAACAACCACCCTCTGCATTTTACCGTGATGAGACCATTCCGCCCGCAGCCTATTGGGTGACAGGTAAAGCCCCCAAGAGTTTTGACTCACGTTACTGGGGGTATGTTTATGACCATCAGGTCATTGGCCGGGCGTATGCGCTGTTTTAACGCAAACCTGATAGCCGTAGTCCTTGGCAGTCTGCTAGTCACCACGGCTTTCGCGGAAGAAGATTGGCTGCTTAAATCGCAACGCATGCTAAAAAATATAGAAGGACATGCCCCGCCTGCATGGCTAAATATTAATCCCAAGCAAGCGACTGACCAGCAACAGGCATTGGAACTGATGAATGCCGCTAAAGCTATTGCCTTAGGCGCCCATGCGCATTTTCCGACAGCAAAAACTCATACCAACCTCGATCCTGCCAAACCAACGCGTTTAGTCTTTATCTCCTTTGCGTTAGGGCAAGCGGTGTTAAAAAATATATTTACCGAAGCCTCCGGTCAAGAAGATGTCTTGCTGGTTTTTAGGGGGCCACGCCCCAACCAAAAGCTACCTGCGTTTTTCAGCGAACTAAAGCTCTTGCTGAAAGACATTGATCCCGTGCCGAATATTGTGATTGATCCGACGCGTTTTGCACAATGGGCTGTCACGTCTGTGCCTGAAATAGTGGTGGAAGCGCAGGGAAAAGCACTGCTACGCGTTAAAGGTGTCAGTAGTCTTACTTGGCTCAACGCCAAGCAGGCAGCTGGTAGCCAAGGTGATCTAGGTCGACTGGGTGAGGTTTATGATATTGCCGAGATAGATTTGCTTTCGGAAATAAAACGTCGCATGGCGGCAATAGATTGGCAAAGCAAACAACACCAAGCTATCGTGCGCTTTTGGGCACAGCAAAAATTTGAGGTACTGCCGGTAGCGACTGAAAACCGTGAGCGGCTAATTGATCTTACCGTCACTGCGCCCAGAGACTTATTTGCCCCCAATGGCAAATTAATTATTGCCGTAGGAACCTCAGTCAATCCTTTAGACAATTTGGCCTTTGGCTTGTGCCTAATCGTTTTTGATGCAACAGACCAAAAACAATTAGCGTTTATCAAACAACTGTCCTGCCAGGACAAAGACGCCAGACATCTGTATCTGGCAACTCAATTGCCCCGACAACATGGTTGGGAGGCGCTAAAAGACTTAGAAAACACCTTGCACTCGCCAGTATTTCTATTGACACCGGACGTGCGCCAACGCTTCCAATTGCAAAAAGTACCCACCTTAGTGGAACAAAACAGTAAGCAAATAAGTGTTCGTGAAGTAAATATGACTGCGTTAAAGGCAAAACCACCGTTATGACAAAGGCTCTCCACATTAAAGGATTATGTGTCTTTGGGTTGTTATCTGCGCTATTAAGTTATTCAACCATAAGTCACGCAGTTACCTCCACCAAAATCCTTGATCCCCTCTGTGCAGATGCTGAGCTCTGGTCAGGGAAGCTCATGACGGATATTTGTTGGAGCTGTTTGTTTCCCATTCGCGCGGCTGGTGCGGCTTTAGGCGGTGGACAGGTACCGAGTATTGCGACGGATGAAAAGTTTTGCTTTTGTAGTGATCCTTTAGGTATACCGCAATTAGGCATGACCGTGGGATTGTGGAATCCCGCACGCCTGATTGAAATTGTACGTAATCCCTGGTGTTCCCCGGCATTGGGCGGACATAAATTGAGCGCTTCCAATATCCGATTGATAGCGACCACCGGCAAAGCGGATT
>SXIZ01000065.1 GCA_005779525.1 Methylococcaceae bacterium | reverse complement strand
GTATGGTTGCATTCTTTAGAAAAAGTATTTCAAGGGGTGACTTTTATGAAACTTGCAACATCTATTCGAACCCCAAGCCTTAGGGTTTTCTGCGTCTACGGGTGCTTATACTCAACTTGAGCACTCATCGCGAATTCAACACCGATTGGAAAAAAAGTACGGATTGCAATCACCCAAGTAAAATTCAAAGGTGTTAACATACCTATCACTTTTACTCTTGCATCAGCTATCATGCATAAATCAGCGTTCACAAAGACTGTTAGCGGTAGCAACAGAACAATATGGATTTACAAGCAGCAATCATTACCTTAGCCAGCGGAATTTTCGGGCTAATAATTTTTAAATTATTACATCCGAAGAAAGCGCCTCTCAACGGCAGCATTCTTGGTCAACTGTGGATGTCATGGGTGGTTATGCTTGTGGTTATGGCAAAATTTCCTGCGTTGTTTTTGAATTTTGATGCTGAAGGTCTTCTGCCATGGGCTCTAGAAATATTCATCGCTGGCCTGCTGGCTTTTTCATTGGGGGTAATTTTTTTTCACCTGCGGCAGCAATTTTATGTCTTTTGCTTCTACCTTACGCCAGTTATTCAGCATAACGGTGTCTCTTTAAAATCACTATTTCAGCGCTATGCGTTTGCTAAACAAATTAAGTCAAGAACGGATTTAACCGCGGCTCTACAAGCACAAAAAGTTGCCAACGCCGAATTATTGAGTGCTAATGTTAATCAGATCGCTTGGCAAACCGCACTGTTCGAGTGTAATTACGATTTAGCACGAGCCGAGGAAATGTATTTAACGCTTCGTATTTCACAGTTAGCAAAATTTAGTGCGCCCCAAAATAAAGTATCGGAGTGGCACATAAATAAACGGCTTAAAGCTGTCGTTATTCTGCTGATATTACTTAGCGGTGCTAATAATTTCCATACTCTCTATCATTCAGAACCAAGCGTTGTAGCGCTAGCTAAGCCAAGTGCGGTTGAAGTTGTAAAAGTGGGTGCAGCAGAAGCGCTATTCAATCAAGGTATCTACTTGATTCTCAGTAAAAACTATCCGCATGCAATTGAGGTCTTGCAACAATCATTACACATTGATCCCAATCACGCCGCAGTCTGGTATAACTTAGGGGCAAGCTATGCTAAATTGCAATCTGCAGAAGACGAAGCCATTGAAGCCTATAAAAAAGCCGTCACGATTAATCCAAAATTTAGTGTAGCTTGGTTTGAACTTGGGCAACTATACCTTGCTCAAGGCTTAACTATTGAAGCGAAAAATGCGCATAAGGCATTATTGCTGGCTGACGTAGATAAGGCGAATGAACTTTATACGCTTATTCAAAAACAATCAAAATCACAGGCACCTGCGCGTATGGCTAAAGATGTCAAACCCAATTACGATCTAGCGGCGTTGAATATCTATGGGTCTACTGCCAGCGGTAAATCGCTTAATCAGTCTGCGTGCAAAATTAAACCCGTCATGACAAATGCAGAAATAGCGAACTGTAAATAATGACAGACACTCCACTGTTTAATCCAAAAGCGAATTATATTTAGAACTCTCTTGACCTTGTGCTTGATCACTTGCAGCATTTATGGCGGATAAGTTAGTCACCATCTCGATATTAGCCCCACGCCGTCTATCCCTTTTGCGCAGTTCAGAAAGCTCTAGCGTAACAGCTTTATGCGTCAATCTGTGGTCGTTATGCCAAGACCGAAAAAAATATTCCCTGACTACAACGGGTTTGCCTAAGAACAATTTATCTTTAAGTCTTCGTATGACAATATGACCCGCCATATCGGAGTCAACATGGATCAATCCATGGAACTCAGTAATCTTAGAAACCTTATCCTTAATCGACAAGACTTCAACCTTAACAATTTTGCCATAGGAAAAAAACAACCACTTCTTTAGAGCAGGCTGAGTAAAATCTCTTAACTCGCTGGGGCGAGTATGGGCAGGAATGTTTCTAATAAAAATAATCATTGCGAGCATCCAATTTAAACCAGGCGTGTGCAAGCAAATTTTCTCATAATTCCACGATAACGTAGCTTTAACTTTCGAGGATGAATACTGACTTTTTTTGCGCAGGTGGTTTATGTTGTGCGTTCAGCAGGTTGAGACCCAACGTGACCGATGATTACACTCAAAAATGCGTGTTTTGAGCACGCATGAAATTGCTTGCGTGTTTAGACGAAGTTAGTGTTGAAGGATTTAAAGCAAAAAAGTCGCTAAGTCATATATCTGTAGGATTAGGGCATGATCCTATGGAGATGACTCCGGGATATGTTTCATCAAGGTTTCGCTGAGTGGTGTAAGTAAAAACCACCAGAATCCGAACGAGCGTTAGCCGAGCGAATGATGACAGGCGCGCCGATCGAGAATACCTCAATCAGCGCACAAGTCATATCGTCGCTAAGCTACTGGGGGGCAAAACACCTTGTAACTTAGTTAAGCATATCCACTCACTAAATGTCTAAACCCACTTACATACCCATAGATCAAGCTTTCGTTGAGTTTTCCAACAAATAATCCAACCAAAGATTCGACAATTTTTCCTGCACGGTATTTTGGCGTAAGCGTGCATTCAAATGGGGGAAGTCGACTTTATCTAAGTCCTGATCTTGGTTGTAGCAGGAATAGACAAAGTGCTCTTCTCCGGTGTCTTTATCGACATGTTTACATAAGCATTGCGCGCAGATGCCTTTCATCATACATTGCATGGGCGAGTTGATTGAGCCGATGGCATGTTTGACTTTAGGTAAGTAGGGGTGCAAGACATTGTAGCGCGCGTCTTTCACGGCACTCATCATGCGATCTGAGCCGATCACGATTAAGTGGTCGACCTCCTGCAATCTAATGGGTTGTTCACCCAAGTCACCGTTGGCATAGGCCAGCATACATTCCAGGATATTACCAACAAAGGTTTTGTCTTGCGGGCGTGTGACGGGAATCGCTTGTACGCCCTCGCCTTTGTCGACTGACCAGATGATGATGTCAGAGGCGGCTTCTATATCATCGACTTTGAAGACATCTTGACGATATTTATAGCCCGCGAAGTAAATGACTTTGTTGCCTGCCGCGCGTAAGGCTTTACCAATGGAGAACAATACCGCATTGCCTAAGCCACCGCCCAGTAATAAGACGGTTTCACCTGTCGGAATCTCTGTCGGTGTCCCGGTAACGCCCATGACGATTACTGGATCACCTACTTTCCAGGTGGCACACAATCTGGACGATGAGCCCATTTCCAAGGCGATTAAGGAGATGGTACCCGCGGCTTTATCGACTTCCGCACCCGTCAGCGCGATAGCTTCGGAGGCTAAGACCGTGCCTTCCACGATGGGCGCATGCGCTTCAAAATTTTGTACCCGGTAGAATTGACCTGGTTCAAATTTTTCAGCAGCCATCGGTGCTTTGACCACGACTTCGATAATAGTGGGGGTCAGGCGGTTTATAGCTACAATGCTGGCGTTAAAGGCGGCATCCAAGGCGTTGAACAACGCTTGCATCGCGGCATCACGCGCTGGTTGTTGTGCCGGGTCTAACTTTGCTAATTCCGCGGCAAATAATTTCACTACATGTGGATAACCGTCTTTCGCACTTGCCATGGCTTTGACCACGTTGCCCGCGTACACCGGATGATTGTCGCCGTAATAACTAATGAATTTGCCGTCCTTTTGATACGAGGTCAGTGGCGCGGGTTTAGCTAGTTTAGGCGCCGCTTCATCATGCATAGGCACTAATTCCAATTTGCCATCGGTCCATTCCGGTTGATGCCGCTGGAAGAAGTTACGCGCCATGCTAAAGGTGCCGGGGAATTCGCTTTGGTAGATGGTATTGGGCGAGGTCCCTGCGGCCACGTATAAATTCCGCAAAGGTACTTTTACATTGCTGCCGGAAGACACCCATTTACCCTCGACCAGACTCAGTTTTTCAAATTCCACCGCCTCTAAATGGCCGTATGCGTCCTGGAAGGCTTCTAACGGACTCATACCTTCTGCGAGTTGAATACCTTCTTGTAAGGCTTCGTGAATCTCTTCGTGATTTTGACGATAGGCCGGGGCATCTTTCATGCCTTTGCGGTAGAACAATGTGACACCGCCCCAGCTTTCCAACAAGGGTTGGAAGTTAGGCAATTCGCCCGCTGCCGCTGCGCGCGCACGTTCGGCGCGAAGCAGTTTCGCATGTGCTAAAAACTCATCTAAGATAAGGCTTTCTTCTTGATCATAACGACTACGCACTTTATCTTCACCGTGCTCGCCCACCAGAATGTCGTAGCGATGCAGAATTTTTTCCACTTGTACCGGATAGTACGCCAGCAGTTCGGTACAGGTGTCGATGCCAGTTAATCCTCCCCCAATCACCCCGGCAGGCAAACGGACTTGCAGGTTAGCTAAGGACGAGGCTTTGGCTGCACCCGTTAATTGCAAGGCCATTAGGAAATCTGAGGCTTTACGAATACCGCGTACCAGATTATTTTTTAAACCAATAATCGTGGGTTTACCTGCACCAGAGGCGATACAAATATGATCAAAGCCCATCTTCCAGGCATCATCAATGGTGATGGTACCGCCAAAACGCACGCCACCGTACACACGAAACGCAGCCCGTCTAGCCAGGGTAAGGTAAATCACTTTCAGGAAGTTTTTATCCCAACGCACGGTAATGCCATATTCCGCTACCCCACCAAAACCCGCCAGCGTGCGTTTATCCAAATCTTCGTAAATTTCGCGGAAGTCTTTAATCGGCGCAGGCAAATGTTCGCTATCGCCAGTCAAAGCCACGGGTAGGGGTTC
>SXIZ01000006.1 GCA_005779525.1 Methylococcaceae bacterium | reverse complement strand
TTACGCGCGATATCAAATGAGCCATAGTTCTTACCAAAATTAGCTGGATTAGACGCTGCATCTTTGGTGAAAGCACTTAAATGCGGACGAGCAATCACACTAGGTGCTCTTGGAGTTGGTGCAAAACGCTCTGCATCCACATAAGGACCTTCATGTAACACGATATCAGAGAAGATCGGTGCCCATTTATAGCTTAAGTTATATTCACCGACAGTACTTGGTGATTTACCTGTTCTTTGCACTGGTGTATGACAACCTGCACACGCCACATTACCTTCTGCTTGATTTATAGCATGATCATTCAAACCATCACCTTTAGATGGCATTTTATTTGGAATCATACGGTTAGCAAAAGCCACCAAATCGATACCAAACAATTGCGCACCACGTTGTACCGCTGCTTCTGGCGTACCTGCAGTTTGGGCTTTACTTGGATCAGTCGCTTTTAAGACATTTAACAAAGTATCACCAAATTCGGGTGGTGCAATATTACGAATATAATTTCTTTCGCTGAAAGGAATAGACAAAGTAGCTTCTACTACAGAAGATGGTGAAGGTGTACCGACACCGCAACCAGTGTTAGGGATTGCATTAACCTCGGTAGCATTCAACAAACTCGTAAAACCTAATTCACCTTGTAACCCACCCGCTATGAATTGGAAAATTTCCACGCCGTTAGCGCGTAAACCAAAACGACCCGTACCACCTACACCGCCATCACCACCCGCAGTTGCAAATATGGAAGAGCCCGCCGCAGGACCTGGAATTTCGTTATGATGTCCTTTAATACAGTCACGCGAACACCCAAATACCGAAGCGTTTAATGACGAAGTTGCGCCAATAGTATCATTTGGATCATCGAAGCTTAAAATATCGGCATTTGGAATTGCTTCAATCAACCCTCGACCAATATACGGAGGACCCGCACGTTCTGCCACCTGACGACGGAAACCACTAGGATAAAGACGTGTAACAGGATCGGGCGTACCTTGTAAGTTTAAGTCTTCAGTAATTGTAGGGATTCTATCTGGTAAGCAAGAAGGGCTAGTTGGACGCACATGTTGCACGAAACCACCAAATTGTTGCGAGGTTTTACCTAAGACTCTAGACACCCCATCGAGTGGATCTTGCACACCTAAACCATTTGGGTCACCGGGATGAAAATCACTAAAAACGGTAAAGGCTGCAGTACGACCACCATCGGTAATGGCATCCAAATAATCTGGCGCACGACCACCACCTGTCAGCGGGTCTAAAGCCGTATACCCAAAATTAGTTGGCGTTGAACGCGCCGCTCTCGAAACAATAGATACGCAGAAAGAACCCGGTTGACAACCCACATGCACAATATTGGGATCATCAATCGCTTCTGCAGCTTGCGCATGGCAACCTAAACACATTGGTTGGTTAGCTACAGGACCTGCACCTTCTGACGCAGTATGCGGGGTCGTGAAAAAAGCGGTGCCTTCTAATAGAGCTTGACGGTCAGCCAAGGTAGTAGATGGATAGGTTAAGACTTCCAACTCATCCAAGCCTAAAGGGAAATTACCTACTGCACCATATCTTGACCTAACTGCCCGCTCCACTGGAGTATAGGCTTGACCTGCATCAGGTACAGGAATGGTGAATATTTTATTTTCTACCTCTCTTTCTCTCACAATCCGTAAATCAGTATCAGATGGGATACCTGAACCAAGCGTTGCTGACCAACCAGGATTTGAAAAAAATACCGTGCTAAACAGTAATACTTTCAGAAAGGTGACATGCAGTCTCTGTAACTGGATTCTTTCTTTCATACTTACTTCCTCCAATAAATGTAATACAGCACTTTAGGATAACGATATAGCACTTAAATCACACCAAACTTAAGCACTCTATCACTATCCTGGATTACCAATTAAACGCGTTAATCGGGAAAACAGTAGCATAGATTTAGTAACTACACAGTAATAAAATATTGATTACCCTGTAATTTTATTTTTCACATTGCGCTAAGCCATGTGATGCCACTCGCGTGAACGCTACCCATATGAACGTTCACACTTGTCACATTCCTTACTTGCTCGCTGCAGATGCAAAGCCTGTAACCTCTGCGCTGACCAGTTTATGTCCTAAGGTTACTGGGGTGCAAGCTAAACAAGTCATTCTGTGTACATTTCAAAGCCCCAGCAAAAACTTACTGCAAGCGGCTAAATTATTTTAATTCCTCTAAACCAACCAAGCTAAATACAAACTTAGCAGGATCTTTGTTCAATAACGTAGCCTTGTAGTTTTTACCAGCCACCAAGACTCTGGGAATGATTAAGTTCAATGAATTTAAGTCATAGCTGGCTGGCACAGTATTTTGGGGAGCCGCTAAAACTTGGGAGGACAATAAGGTAAATTGTGAATTGCCAGCGTTAAATTGCAAACTGGCTTGATAATGCGTGCTACCTACCAACACATCACTCAACGTTAATACTTGCGTAAGCGCATTGTATTTAGCCGCATCGTCGTTAGAGGTTGTTGCACCCGAAGTTGCTTGTTTACCACGCACCAAACGAATCGTATTATCCAATGACGGCGTTTCTACCCCACCTTCAACATAGCCAGTGCCTCTAAAGGGCTCCGCTTCAGTCCGAGCAACGGCATCGGAGCCAGTGTTATTAAATCCTACATCCCAATACACACATTTCTGACTGCTATTAATCGGGCATCCCGAGGACGAAAATGCAAAATTGGGGGAATTTGGAAATAATACCGGATTGATTGCAGGTAGCAGACTATTGAATTCGATAATGGTGACTAACTCGTTGATCGTAGGGATGCGCCAGTCTTTCTTGCCTGCGAAATCTACTGTTGCTAATTCTGCTTTAGTCGTCGCAATTTCTGTGGCATTGCCTAATTCGAAAAAGGTGGGTAAACCTATACAGGTTTTACCATCCCAAACCAGCCCTTCCGCACAGCGTTTCCACGTTAAGCCAGTGGTTTTGTCGGTCAACGTGCCATCACCATTATCGGTAAAATTCTGTGTAGGTGTGTACGCTTGACCATTGGGTATCGGCGCCTTACCACGCACTAAACGTGCGACTGATTTTAGCAACTTGGAGGTCGGCGTCATTTGCCCAAAAATAAAATCTACCTGCCAGGTATGATTGGGAAAAGTGAGATTATTGGCTGGGACGGTATAACTATGGGTACCACGCGCAGGCGTATTAGGAAAAACGGAGATATTAATGGAGGGACTAAAGGCTTCACGTTCGACGATGCTTTGCAATTCAGCAATGCTAGGCAGTCGCCAATCTGATTGCCCGGCAAAAGTACTCGTCAGTTTACTGGCTTCATCGGCATTGTAGAGTCCTGCTGTACCACTGCAGCTTTTACCATCCCATTGCATGCCTTCCACACAACGCTTCCAGGTTAAACCTGTTACCGCATGGGTTACTGTACCATCACCATTATCAGTAAAATCGCTACTGGGGGTCTCTGGCGCCGCAAACACAGGTATCATTGTGGTCAACAAGATACAACTTAATGAAAAACGTAACACGGGTGACATAACTGTTCCTCTGAAATTGCTCTGTACATCATTGAGTGAAATCAGATTGCACTCAAGACAGAGCACATCCGAAATATAAATAACCCTCAGCTGCCTGTAGTGTATAGTGGAAAAACTGAGAAGTAAATCTCAGATTGTGCCTCGAATATTCAGCAGGATGTCAGCTTAGCAGGGTCCTAGTTAAAGAATAGCGTAGCATGACTGGCGCGACAAATCTGTGAAAAATTACCATTTATAGCGCTTATGCTCTAACTTGCTTCAGAACCCCCCTCATACGACTGAAGTTGCAGGATTAATCTTTGCGATACAGCACTGTGGAGCATAAGCTAATATTCAGCGTCAAGAATGACTTGCTTTACCACAACAGCGTTTGAATTTTTTACCGCTGCCACAGGCGCACGCAGCATTTAACCCTAGACTGGTTTCCACTTTGGGTTTAGCAATGGCTTTTACCGTTCCGTCCAGATAAAACCACTGACCTTGGCGCCGCACAAAACGACTCAGTTCATGCAAGATAAATTCTTTGTCATGCAACTGGTAATGGGCCTTAAACTCAACTAACCCCTTTTCATCCTTGGCTAAACCTTTTTTACACCCCAGGATTTCCAAACGCGTCCAAACAGTTTGATCATCGGCAAAATCCATAGTTTTTGGCCGAGTCGTTTTATCCCAAGTTGCCAACACGTAATCGCCCAACTGCAGCACAAAGGCGCTATAGCGAGAACGCATCAAAGTTTCAGCGGTTGGGGCATTCCGACTCTGCGTATGGTACACGCCACAACATTCAACATAGGGCAAGAGTGACCCACAGGGGCATTCTGACTGCTTGATTACAGTTTCTTCCATCAATATTTCTCGATTTATAGTTTGTTCTAAAGGCTGCTTGCGAGTGCAATTAATACCAAAAATGTACCCCTGCCACCAAACGGTACTCATCGCTCGCAGGATTTTGCTCCTGAAACTCGCGGGTATTTGCGCCTAATCGCCCCGCCCATTCCAGACCCACATAAGGTGCGATTTCACGGAGGATTTCGTAACGTAGCCGCAGACCTGCTTCGACATTTGATAAGCCACTCGTGACCGCTCGACTGGCGTCAGCAGAACTATAAAAATTTAGTTCTACCCGGGGTTGTAATATTAATTTCTGGGTGATTAATAGATCATATTCGGTTTCGAGACGAAATGCGGTGCGACCCTGGGTATTCACATAAAACGTGGCCTCGACATAAATCCAATAAGGCGCAAAGCCTTGGATACCCATTGCTAACCAGCCGCGATCCTTACCTTTGCCACTATCATAGCGTACACCCAATTGGGTATCCCAAAATGCGCTGATGGCATGTGACCAGAGTAATTCATTGCGTGCCTCTTGAAATTGTCCGGCAGCGATTTGACCCTCTGCCCGCAGCAGCAATTTATCAAATGTATAGCCATAAGACGCCTGCCAATC
>SXIZ01000064.1 GCA_005779525.1 Methylococcaceae bacterium | reverse complement strand
TTCGCTTTCAGTAGTGCTAAAGTAGGCTTATTAGGCAGCTTTGCCAGCGCGATTGCATTAGGCATGGTTGCCTTAATCATGCAATTGGAAGCACTACAACGCCTGTATTTGCCGCTAGAGATTCACTTTGATGAAGCCATTGCAGTGGCTTGTTTTGGTTTAGGGATTAACCTGCTGAGCGCGCTATTATTAGGACATCATGACCATCATGCAGCACCCGCAAAGGCGCATCCGCATAGTCATGGACATGCACACCATGACCATAGCCATCATGAGCATAGCCACGGGCAACACGACCATAATTTAAAAGCGGCTTACCTGCATGTGATCGCCGATGCCTTTACTTCTATTCTGGCAATAGCCGCCTTATTGATAGGTAAGTATTACGGTTATTTGTGGTTAGATCCCGTCATTGCCATGGTCGGCTCCTTGGTGATTGCACGCTGGTCGTATGGCTTAATCAAAGAATCCGCGCCAATCTTATTAGATGAAAGCATCGAACTGGATTACAAAGCAGCGATTATTAGCCAATTAGAAAACGATGCCGATAATCGAGTTGCCGACATTCACGTCTGGTCTGTGGGTCCGAATCAATACGCGGTAATTGTGGCTTTAGTGACCGATTTTCCGCAACAACCTGCCTATTACAAGCGCTTACTCAGCCAATTTCATAAACTTAAACATATCACTGTTGAAGTCAATCTCTGTCCTGGAGATAGTTAACTTCAATGCTCCCCCGTATTCCAGGCTGTAGTTCGGCAACGGTAAACTTAACGCGCAGGGATTTGCGCACCATGTTACAGCTGGTACACACTTTATTTGGCTTAAGTAAAAACCCGCAATATTTGCAGTATTTACATAATCAAATCCCGCCCATTGCGCGCCACCCAGCGCCACATGATGCGGTATTAATGGGCTATGACTTTCATCTAAGTCCCCATGGCCCACAGTTAATCGAAGTGAATACCAATGCAGGTGGACTGTGGCTAGCCAGCCAAACTCAAGATTGCAATGCGGCGATCTTCCAAAATAAATTGGCTAATCGCTTAGTTAGCATGTTTAAACAGGAATTTGCGCTATGGACACAGCAAGCGGGACGAAAATTAAGCCATGTGGCCTTGATTGACCAGAATCCTACGAGCCAATTTCTCTATCCTGAAATGCAAGCCTATGCGCAATTATTGCAGCATCATGGCATTAACACTTTTATCCTAGATCCTTCAGAACTGACACTGACGTCTACCGGCCTAAAATATCAAGATACGCCCATAGATATGCTCTATAACCGCCATTGTGATTTCTATTTAGCCAGCCCCGAAATGGCCGAAATTCGTCAAGCGTGGCTGGAAAACCAGGTCTGTTTAACGCCTAATCCCCACATCTATGCTCTCTTGGGTGATAAACGCCGCATGATTGATTGGTCCACCCCAGAAGTCCAACAAGCACTCTTGTTGACGCCCGAACAACACCAGTTGCTGGTAAAGACCATTCCCGTGACTCGCCCTCTCGCAAGTATGAATCTGCAAAACCTCTGGCAACAACGGCGGCACTGGGTCTTCAAACCGGACACCTCCTATGCTAGCCGCGGTGTGTATCTGGGCAAAAAACTCACCCAAGGCAAACTAGCAGAATTAAATCCCAATAGGACCTTAGTGCAGGAATATGTTGCTCCGAGCATTACCCAACTAGAGCAACAGGAATTCAAAACCGATTTTCGCCTGTTTGTGTATCAGCATCAAACGTTAGCCTTGACCGCTCGTTTGTATCAGGGACAAGTTACCAACTTACGCACTGAAGGCGGCGGGTTTGCGCGGGTCAAGCTTGTCGCAACTTGAAGCCAAATTTCGCCCAGCTCACTGCGTTTGCGAACGGCACTTGCACGCTGCAGAGCTTAAGCAAATATAATCCCAGCTAACAGCCATACTCTTATCTAAAATCAAGTTAGGTATCTTCCAAAAATTGTTTTGTTACAAACATATTGTGAGGTTCTCACTGACAATTGCAATGCAGCTCATTTCATTTAAAACAACTAAATCAGTTACTTATTTAGTTTTTTCATAACTGGTACGATCTATGCTTATCTAGCTTGTAACAATCAAGCGAGGTGACTCATATGCAACTGCCAGTATTAAACGAACAACCCGCCAGCAAAGGTGGCTGCTCTGCCAGCTCTTGTGGCTCAACCGATGATCAATTAGGTCATCTTTCTGATGACATTCGTGCCAAAGTCCAAAATCATCCTTGCTATTCTGAAGATGCTCACCATTACTTTGCACGCATGCACGTGGCGGTAGCTCCGGCATGTAATATTCAATGCCATTACTGTAATCGTAAATACGATTGTGCCAACGAATCCAGACCAGGAGTCGTGTCAGAATTATTAACGCCTGACCAAGCCGTGAAAAAAACCATGGCGGTAGCCGCGAATATTCCACAAATGACGGTGTTAGGCATTGCTGGCCCGGGTGATCCTTTAGCCAACCCAGAGCGGACTTTCGAAACTTTCCGTCGTCTGAGCGAAGAAGCACCGGATATTAAGCTGTGCGTGTCCACCAACGGTCTGGCCTTGCCGGACGCAGTAGAAGAATTATCTAAACATAATATCGATCACGTCACCATCACTATTAACTGCGTGGATCCTGAAATCGGCGCCAAAATTTATCCCTGGATTTTCTGGGAAAATCGCCGGATTAAAGGTAAAAAAGCCGCCAAAATCCTGATCGAGCAACAGCAAAAAGGTCTGGAGATGCTAGTGGCCAAGGGCATACTGGTCAAAGTCAATTCCGTAATGATCCCTGGCGTCAATGACAAGCATTTAGCAGAAGTCAGTAAAGTCGTCAAAGCTAAAGGCGCGTTTTTACACAATGTCATGCCCTTAATTGCCGAAGCAGAACACGGCACTTTCTATGGGGTGATGGGACAACGTGGCCCGAACGCAATTGAATTGCAAGAACTCCAGGACGCTTGCTCCGGTGATATGAACATGATGCGGCATTGTCGTCAATGTCGTGCTGATGCTGTCGGTATGCTTGGCGAAGACCGCGGTGACGAGTTTACGATGGACAAAATCGAAGACATGGAAATCGACTATCAAGCCGCCATGGAGAAACGTAAAGTCATTCATCAAGCGATTGAAGCGGAAATGAACAGCAAACGTGCCGCCAAAGCTGAAGTCCAGGAAAAACAAGCACAAGCTCCCAAATTACAAACACGTCCAGTGTTAATGGCGATAGCGACCACGGGTCAAGGTGTGATCAACCAACACTTTGGACACGCCAAAGAGTTTTTAATCTATGAAGCTTCACCTGAGGGCGTACGCTTCATCAGCCACCGCAAAGCAGATCAATATTGCGAAGGTGATACAAGTTGTGGCGATGGTGAAAGCGTCTTACAACGCACCATCCGCACCTTGGCTGGCTGTGAAGCAGTCCTGTGTTCCAAAATTGGGTTTGAGCCTTGGGGCATGTTAGAAGAAGCGGGCATTGCACCCAACGGCGAACACGCGATGGAACCTATCGAAGAAGCCGTGATGGCGGTTTACCTTGAGATGCAGGCCGCAGGTAAATTGGATGAAACCGAAACAGCGCAACGCGCGACGGCTTAAAAATCAAGCCATGCATTCCCTCCCCTTGACTTATCAGGGGAGGACGCAAAAATCGGTATCTTGGACTAACCTCCGGGCAGCCCGGCAATTCGGGGCTTCGAATGTTGGGCTTCACGCTGTTCAGCCCAACCTACCCGCTAAGTTATTGTATAAATGACCGTTGCACCAATGGCGGGACACAGTTTTGCTGTCACCCACCATGCAACTTAAATGCTTAAGAGGATAAGGTGTTATGTCTTTAAAAATCATAGAATCCTGCGTAAATTGCTTTGCCTGCGAACCCCTTTGCCCTAGCAAAGCCATTTACGAAGCCAAGCCGCATTTTTTAATCGATGCCAAAAAATGTACTGAATGTGAAGGCGACTATTCTGTTCCACAGTGCGCCAGCATCTGTCCCATTGAAGGTGCCATTTTAGACGCGTTAAATGTACCGATTAATCCCCCCGGCTCTTTAACTGGTATTCCACCAGAAAAAATGGCTGAGGCGATGGCGGAACTTCAAGCCCATTAGCGTCATGGCTAACATCGATTTTTACGAAAAACCGGGTTGTGTCAATAACACCCGGCAAAAACAACTGCTCAGTGAGGCCGGACATGAGTTGCAGGTGTTTAACTTGCTGACCTATCCTTGGGCAGCAACACCGGAAAAATTACGCGCGTTTTTGGGGCAGTTACCCGTAGCCGAGTGGTTTAATCGCAGCGCCCCGGCCGTTAAAAATGGCGAGATTGTCCCGGAAACTTTAAACGAACAACAGGCCCTTGCGTTATTAATCGCACAACCATTATTGATTCGCCGCCCCCTAATGGAAGTCAATGGTGTGCACCTAGTAGGTTTCGATTTGGCAGTCCTCTCGCACACTTTGGCCTTAAAAGTTGCGAATACCGAGGCTGATCTGGAAACCTGTCCGAAAACTCAAACGCAATCGGCCTGTCTCTCATGAACAGTGTCATGTTGGAGAATGCTGCAGGCATCCCACAAGCAGTCAGCTTGAGTGAGCGCGTGCATTGGATTGGGGCTCTCGATCCAAATTTACGCACCTTCGACATTATTCTTAAAACAGCGAATGGCACTAGCTACAACGCCTATATTGTGCGGGGCAGTGAAGGCGTAGCGGTGATTGATACCGTTAAAGAAGGCTTTGCGGCAGACTTTTTTGCACGCCTGGAAAGTGTGGCGCAATACCACGAAATCAAAGTCATCGTGCTTAATCATTTAGAACCGGATCATACCGGAGCTCTGCCTGAATTGATGCGCCGTGCACCGCAAGCGCAGTTATTTATTTCGCAAAAAGCGCAATCCATGCTCAAAGGTTTGCTTAAACAGGATGAGCTCAGTTTTACGCCAGTGATCACTGGGGATAGCGTTACCCTAGGGGATCGCAGTTTACAGTTTTTACACACGCCTTATTTACACTGGCCTGACACCCAATGTACTTATTGCCCAGAAGAAACCATGTTGTTTTCCGGCGATGTGTTTGGTTGTCACTTCTGTGACAACCGCCTGTATAACGATAAGGTCGGTGATTTCCGCTTTTCCTTCGAATACTACTATGCCCATATCATGCGTCCGTTTAAGGAGTATGTACTGCGCGCTTTAGAATTAATTGAGCCCTTACCGCTAAGCTTGATTGCACCCACGCATGGCCCGATTTTGCGCGACCGACCCGAGCGCTATATCCAACGTTATCACCAGCTATCCAGTCCAGCCTTACACAGTGAGCTGAGTTCCAATCAAAAAACCTTACTGATTTTTTACATCAGCTCCTACGGCAATACTCGCAAAATGGCGGAAGCGGTATATCAGGGAGCAATGCAAGTCGCGGATGTCCGCGTATCCCTGTATGACTTGGAAGGTGGCGAGGTAGGACCGTTTGTGGATTTAATCGAAGAGGCCGATGGTTTAATTTTTGGCACGCCCACGATTAACGGCGATGCGGTGAAACCGATTTGGGATTTGCTGTCGTCGTTGGCGGTCGTCAATTTGAAATCTAAATTGGGTGGCGTTTTTGGCTCATATGGCTGGACGGGCGAAGGCGTGCGCCTCGTTGAAGATCGGTTACGCGGTTTGAAATTACGCGTTCCGATTCCAGGTTTACGCGTCAAGTTAATCCCAACCGACGATGAAATTATCGAATGCAAGGCTTTTGGCTTTGAATTAGCACAAGAATTAATGGGTTTGCGCGGACCACGGGTCGTGAATTTTGCTGACTTAGCCTAAAACTCAGACCAGTGGGTAGGTTGGGCTAAACAGCGTGAAACCCAACATTCGAAACTCCGAATTGTTGGGCTGCCCGTGGGTTAGCCCAACCTACTTTTGACTTTTACCAAGTAGCCGGAAGTCACGAGTGATCTCCGGCTGCATGCAAAAACCGATACCGGGATGTGTCGGACATTCATTGTCCTTGCGGCAATGAAAAATCGGGAATCTGTTAGATTCCAAGGCGGAAATGCGTCAGATTAGACGGTTTCCGGGATTTATTTTTTTACCATAAGGAGTAACACCAATGGCCAAAGCGACCATTACCTTTGAAGATATTAATGTAACCGTAACTGTACCGGCTGGCACCCGCATCATTGAGGTTTCCGAAAAAGTCGGTTCTGCGATTACCTTCGGCTGCCGTGAAGGCGACTGTGGTACCTGCCTGATGAAAGTGACTGAAGGTTGGAATAATCTAAGCGAACCTTCCGTGCTGGAAGACAAGATATTACGGGAAAACATGGCAGGTAAACACAATCGTCTTGCCTGCCAAGCACAAGTGTTGGGCGGTCAGATTTCCGTCAAACCCGTTTAATCCCCGAGGACCTTAACATGGCATTAGTAACTTTTACCAATCCAGAATATCGTGACAAAACTGTGTATGCGGTGGCAGGCAGCCATACGCAAACCATTTTGAAATTAGCGCTGGAAAACAAAATCCCCATCCAATTTCAATGTGAAGATGGCGAATGCGGCACCTGTGTCGTCAAAGTTTCCAGTATCGACAAAAAACATCAACGCATGGGCGGACCGCTCACCGAAAAAGAAAAAACCGTGCTCAAAGAAATCGGCAAAGTCACCGCCGCTGATTTGGAAAAAATGATTGTTGACGACTTACCGTCTGAATGGCGTTTAGCATGTCAGATGATCGTGCGCGACGAAGACATTCGAGTGGAATACTAAGATAACATTACAAAATCCCGTGTGGTATAACTTTGCAATACGCTATCTGAGAGTAATTGACCTGATAGATAAGTTTCCACTGGAATTTTAAACTCTGAGTTTCTCAGCGCTGCTTAAACCCTGTCTCACTGGCCTTGCAGCATACCCATGCGTAGCCGGTGTGACACACCCACAGTGAAGATTGCCGCCATGCAAACGCTATCAATCTCTGCCCCAACGAGGCAACAATATTTTCAAGAGCTCACTGCTGCAAGTGATCAATCACCCAACAGTATTTGGCTAGCACAGATCATCGCCAGTTGGTTAGTCGGTGCCAGCATACTGCCGGATGCTTTAGGTTTGAGCACTACGCAATTTCAGCAGCTATTAACCCAAAAATATCCAGACTTTTACCTCAGCAGCTTTGCCCCTTCCGGTGCTAGTGCAGATTTTAGTCGCATGCAGGAAAAAC
>SXIZ01000063.1 GCA_005779525.1 Methylococcaceae bacterium | reverse complement strand
GGCACCATACATCAAGAGCCTTTTAGCTTGATCGCTAAAAGGCTTTTTTTATACCTGAGGATTTTAATCCTCGCTCCGGTCTATCTCTGGTTCTTTTTCCTTCTCGAATTTCCAAATTGCTCCTAAAAATTAAAACGCCCTCTTTTTTCTGTTACCATTTCCTTAGCTGCATTCGGCAACTCAAAAATATTTTTAATATTGATGGATCTTCAAGGTCTATTGCCTCGTTTTTGGCAATGGAGATAGCAACTGCAAATTCTTACAAAAGACGCACCCTTTTGTGCGTTACCGATATATCTCATTTTTTCATACTACAACAGGCTTTAAATGCTCAACACGCAAAACTATAGCGCTAATTTTCAAGCGCAACTACAACACACTCCTCGCACCACTCCCCCACCTGCAAAAAAGCAGGAAAAAATCATTATCCGCTACAAGCGCTCCTGGACTAAAGAACCACAACACTAGACTCTGCATTGACTGATGTAAAAATCTTATATTTCAAAACCATACTGTGATCGCAGGAATATATTTTGCATACCCTAGCGGTTCGAGGCGAACTGCTCTAATCTTTGATGGGTAGTGGCTACAGCTATCACCAGATCTCAGGTAAATGCGTTAGCTCTTGCTTGTCTCGGCAGCGTAAGACAATTCAGCTCTAGTAATGAAACTGATTTGCCAACGCAACGTAAGCTCTTGGATTCCACCTGCAGTTTCAGCGTCTAATTCAATAGTCATGATTATTCCTGTGAAGAGGTATTGATACACTGACCTTTAAAATAATATCAGCACCTAGGGTGACGCTTTTGTGCGAGACGCAAACCATTATTTCAAAAATTAAAACAAATTATCCAGTGCATTGTCTAAAATTGCCGTGACTGCGGGATGCTTGAGTTGCCTACGTACCGTAATAGCATAAAAACGTTCCTTGACGGCATCAATTTTCCCAACTGCCTCAACAAGATACTGACGCTTAATTTCTGTTTCAACTGTTGTGGGGGCAACAAACAAACCGACGCCACCCTTACCAAAGGTTTTTATTAAGGCACTGTCTTCTATTTCAGCCTGAATTTTTGGCCGGATACTTTCGCTGTCAAACCATTGATCCAATGATCGGCGTAATGCGGTATTGCCAGTCGGTAGCAGAAAAGGCGCGCCGCTTAAGGAATGTGGAAAATTGGGGCGATAAATGGCTGCTAATTCAGCGGTTGCGAATACGGTCACGGAAGATTCGCCCAATAAATGATTAAAAATATTAGCATTATTGCTAGCGGTGAGTGGCGTATCCGATAACACCAGATCAATACTTTGCAAGGCTATATCGTTGAGCAAGCGTTCTACTTTGTCTTCATAACAGAAAATTTGGACCGGTTCTGGCAGTTGAAATACTGGCTGCATCAGCCGATAGACCACCAGCTTGGGTAACGCGTCAGCAATACCAATACTTATCCGCAAAGCTCTTCCAGTCGGTAAGCCTTTTAGCGTGTTACCTAATTCTCGGCCTAACGCAAAGATTTCTTCTGCATAATAAAAAACAATACGCCCAGTATCCGTTAACTGTAATTTGCGGCCTTGTTTGTAAAATAATTTTTCGCCGATCGCTTCCTCAAATACCGTCAACTGCCCACTGATAGTCGGTTGGGCAAGGTGTAATTTCTCACAGGCGGCGGTAATGCTGCCTTCAGTGACGACATGCCAGAAATAAAATAAGTGTTGATAATTGATACGCTGCATAGAGCTTAATATATCGTAATTTACGATATATTTCTTCTAAACATTCTATTTTTCAATATTAAAGTCCGCAGGTAGACTGTCATACATCATTCAACTTTCGAGGAAGTGCCATGCAAAAATTGATACAAGGTCTACAACATTATCAAACTAAGGTCTTCGGTTCGCAACGCGAACTGTTTGAACGGCTATCGGAAGGTCAAACACCCGAAGTGTTATTTATTACCTGTTCTGATTCGCGGATTAACCCCAATTTACTGACCCAAACCGAACCGGGTGAATTATTCATCCTACGTAATGCCGGGAATTTGGTTCCGCCCTACGGTGCTTTACAGGGCGGAGAAGCTGCGACAATTGAATTTGCGGTTGCGGGTTTGGGGGTAAAAGATATTATTGTCTGTGGCCATAGCCATTGCGGGGCAATGAAAGGTTTACTGAGTCCACCCGTGCAATCTGACTTCCCGGCATTAACCCAATGGCTATGCCATGCCGAATCTACCCGCCGCATCGTGCGGGATAAATACTCCCATTTAAGCGATGCTAAGCTGCTGAATGTGGCCACACAAGAAAACGTGTTAATGCAAATGGAAAACCTGCGCACCCATCCGGTGGTTGCCTCAGGCCTATCCTTAGGCAATCTTAAATTACACGGTTGGGTGTATAAAATTGAAACAGGTGAAGTGTTTGGTTATGATCCAGAAATCTGCCAGTTTAAATTGCTGACCGAATATCGCACAACCTTGTCGCAACCTGAACGCAAGTTTTCTGCCTTAGAAATATAATTTACCGCCTCTATTCATTAAAAGAGTTAGCCATGTCAACTTCATATAACGACAACGACTTAAGCCGCGCAAACCGACTTTTGGGTTCAGTATTAACACGAGTTTTGCATGATCAAACTCACCCTGAAATTAGTGCCAACGTTGAGCGATTAGAAAACCGCTTTGCCAGTTGGACAAGTGATGCTAATGCCAGCAAGCTGAACCAATTACGCAACACTATCGAAAAGCTTGATATTGATGGGATTAGCGGTGTAGTGCGCGTGTTCAACCATTATTTCAGCTTACTCAATATTGCTGAGGAATCGTATTACTTAGACTTACGGCGCAAACAAGCCGAGCAAGGTGGACATTATTGGCCCAATTCCTTCCACGATACGCTGTTAATTCTTAAAGACTCTGGGGTGACGCCTGACAAACTGCAAGTACTGCTGGATGAATTGTTATATTTGCCAGTGATGACCGCACACCCGACCGAAGCCAAGCGCCGCACGGTAAAAAATACCTTACGTAATATATTTATTACCCACGAATCCCTGGCTGACAAACGCTTGAAAGGCTATTGGCGTAAAGAAGGTCTTGAACGCCTGCAAGCACAAATTCAAATGTTGTGGAAAACCGACGAAGTACGTGGTCGAAAAATGACCGTCGCAGATGAGATTGATGCAGGCTTGTTTTATTTTCCATTGTCATTATTTCAAGCCACCGCACGCGTGTATCGTAATTTTGAACGTTCACTTGCCGATGTCTATGGTGATGAGGTTGCTGCCAAGCTGCGCATCCCCAATTTTCTGCAATTTGGTAGTTGGATCGGAGGCGACCGTGATGGTAATCCTAATGTAACCCCGGAAACCACTGTTTTGGCTTTACGTCTACAGACCCAAACCGTGTTGCAAGAATACCTCAGAAGACTGGCAGAATTGCGCGACCAATATTCGCATTCCTATGGCTTCTGCGAATTACCAGAGGAATTTATTACCAGTTTGGCCGCAGATCGAAGCAAACTGGGGAGCGCGATTTTTGAATTGGAAAAGCCCTACCTGCAAGAGCCTTACCGCCATAAACTAGCGATGATGAAATTCCGTATTGAGCATAGCTTGCTCAAGGTACAGAAGCATTTACGGGGCGAAACGGCGTTACACGATGGCTTCGGTTATGTCGATGTAACAGAGTTTTTAGCCGACTTACGCCTCATTGATAGTGCACTGCGTAGTCATGGAGATGCCAATATTGCAAACTTGGAACTACACGATTTGATTCGGCTCACCGAGACCTTTGGCTTTCATTTGATGCAATTGGATGTCAGACAAGAATCCACTCGCCACACTGAAGCGGTCGCCGATATATTGCAGGCGGCTTTGGGCTTAAATTATCTCGACTTAGATGAAAACCAACGCTTAGCCTTACTGAGTGAAGCGATTCTTACTCACGGGGGCTTAGTGTATAACCGTGCTGCACTCTCGACGGCTACCCGAGAAACGCTCAGTGGTTTTGAGGTGATCGCCACCATGCAGCGTGAAATTGGTCCCAGTTGTTTTGGTAAATACGTCATATCCATGACCCATGCAGCGAGTCATATTCTAGAGGTGATGCTATTAGCCGCACAAAGTGGTTTGGCGGGGCGTCTGGGCGGGCAGTGGTTTTGTCATATTGGCGTCAGTCCGTTATTCGAAACCATAGACGATTTAAACCGAATTGAAGCCGTCTTGACACGACTCTTTGATAACTCAACGTATCGTGAATTATTACGGGTTTCAGGAGATCGCCAAGAAATCATGCTGGGTTATTCTGATTCGTGTAAAGACGGTGGAATTTTAGCGTCCGCTTGGGGCTTATCTCAAGCGCAGCGTAAAATCATTGCCCTCGCGGAAGCACGCGGTATTAAATGCCTGTTGTTTCATGGGCGAGGCGGTACCGTTGGACGTGGCGGCGGCCCGACACATGAAGCGATTTTAGCGCAACCACCTGCGACGGTAGGTGGGCAAATCAAATTTACCGAACAAGGCGAAGTCTTATTTTACCGCTATAACAATATGGAAACCGCCATTTACGAATTGACCATGGGCATTACTGGCCTGATGAAGGCTAGCCTCAGCTTGGTGCAACCCGTAAAAGCAGATGAACCTGAATATTTATCGATCATGGACGAATTGGCCCACATTGGTGAACAAAGTTATCGCCAACTGACTGAACGTACCCCAGGATTTTTAGATTACTTCTACGAAGCCACACCCGTCGGTGAAATTGGTCAGTTAAATATTGGCTCCAGGCCTTCACACCGCAAAAAACAGGATCGGTCGAAAAATTCTGTACGGGCTATAGGCTGGGTATTTGCTTGGGCGCAATCCCGACAAACCTTTCCGGCGTGGTACGGCATAGGTTTTAGCTTGTCAACCTGGTGCGCTGGTAAACCAGAACGCTTGAAAACGCTACAAAATATGTACCGCGATTGGCCGTTTTTTCGTAACTTGCTCAGCAATGCGCAAATGGCCCTGAGTAAATCCGACATGGCGATTGCGAAAGAATATGCCAGTTTATGTGTTGATCCTGAAACCGGGAAACGAATATATGGCTTAATTGCCAGCGAACATCAACGCTGTGTGGAATGGATTTTGGAAATAGCCAATACCAAACAATTGCTGGAAGAAAACCCTGTGCTGGCCGCCTCTTTACATCGGCGTGACGCCTATTTAGGTCCACTGAATATGCTACAGGTGTTTTTATTGCGCCAAGTGCGTGCCGTGGATAGCGGAAACACCGAAGATAATCTCTGGTTAAAACCTTTATTGCGTAGCATTAATGCGATTGCAGCAGGTATGCGTAACACTGGCTAATGAAAGAGCAGCAGCATGAAATTGACACATTTAAAACAATTAGAAGCAGAAAGTATTTTCATTATCCGGGAAGTCGCGGCCTGCTTTGAAAAGCCTTGCATGTTTTACTCGATTGGTAAAGATTCAACCGTCATGCTGCATTTGGCTAGAAAAGCATTTTGGCCCGGTAATATCCCTTTTACATTATTGCATATTGATACGACCTGGGAATTTTCTGAGATGGCACGTTTTCGTGACCAGCTGATTGCTAAATTAGGGCTTAACTTAATAGTTCATATCAATGAAGAAGCGTTAGCATTGGGCATACACCCCATCGAATCAGGCTCGGTCAAGTATAACGACTTAATGAAAACGGTGGCATTGAAACAGGCTGTAACTAAGTACGGTTTTGATGCGGCCCTGGGAGGAGCGCGCCGAGATGAAGAAAAATCGCGTGCCAAAGAAAGGGTGTTTTCTGTAAGGGATGCCAATCATCAGTGGAATCCCAAACAACAACGCCCTGAATTGTGGCAAATTTATAATGCCGAAATTGACCGAGGTGAGTCAGTCAGGGTGTTTCCACTGTCCAATTGGACTGAACTCGATGTCTGGCAATACATCATGCTCGAAAAAATTGATCTGGTGCCATTGTATTTTTCAGCGCAGCGCCTTAGCTGGATAGACGATAGTAGTGGCCAAATTTTAGCCTTGGATGACAAGAGGATGTTGCCGTATTTAACTCGAAACGAGCTTAATAGTTTGAAAAAACGGCAAATTCGCTTCCGTACTCTGGGATGCTACCCGCAAACGGGCGCGATTGAAAGTAATGCCAGCAGTGTCCAAGACATCATTGCTGAAATGTTAGTCACGCGACAAAGCGAAAGACAAGGACGCCTGCTGGATCAAGATCAGGCGGGTTCGATGGAAAAGAAGAAACGCGAAGGTTATTTTTAGCGCGCCAGGAGTAAGCAACGATGATCCAAGCTCAATTATCAGAAGCTGCGCAATGGACTGAGGCTAGATTAATAGGCCAGGACACAAAATTTAACGGCATCGCCATTGACTCCCGTCTGGTAACCCCCGGTTCACTCTTTGTAGCCATTCAAGGTCAGCATTTTGATGGACATGCTTATCTTGAGGACGCCAAAGCTAGGGGGGCTTGCGGCGCACTTGTCAGCCAAGTTGTGAGCACCTCGTTACCCTTACTGATTGTCAAGGACGTCATCCAAAGTATGGGCAAATTGGCCGCAATTTGGCGTCGATTTTACCCACTTCCCGTTATCGGAGTACTCGGGAGCAATGGCAAAACCACAGTCAAAGAAATCATCGCCACAATTATGCACTGTCACTTTGGGGATAGCGTATTGGCTACGCTAGGAAATCAAAATAATGCCCTGGGGACTGCGTTAAATTTGCTGCGGCTGAATTCGAGTCATCAGGTCGCCATCATAGAAATGGGAGCCAATGCACCTGGCGAAATTACCCACCTCGGCCAGATAGTAAAACCTGATATTGTAGTCATCACGAATGCCGGATTAGACCATATTGCAGGATTCGGTGGGATAGCAGGCGCAGCCAGCGCTAACGGCGAAATCTTTGCAACCATGAATAGCAAGGGTACTGCCATCATTAATGCTGATGATCCATGCCTATCTATTTGGCTTAGTCAGCTAGGTAAACGTCCGTATTTAAAATTTGGCTTTAATTCAGGAGCGGATGTCCAGGGTCATTGGCATCCGCAAATCCATGGCGGGGAACTTACAATTGCTTCGCCTTGGGGGCAAATTCACTGCCAGTTAAATCTTATTGGAAAGCATAATGCCCTAAATGCTTTAGCAGCAGCATCCACATGTCTGATGATGGGCGTGCGCCCGGAAACCATCGCTGCGGGTTTGGCGGCAGTTAATCCCATCAATGGCAGGTTGCAATCTCACTTATCAAAAAGTGGCGCACGCATAATTGACGACACCTACAATGCCAACCCATCATCACTGATAGCTGCATTAGAAACCCTGTCGGCAATGGCAGGTAAAAAAATCTTGGTCTTAGGCGATATGGCAGAACTCGGAGATGAGGCTGAATCTTGGCATACTCAGGCAGGCTTTATCGCACGTTCCGCCGGAGTTGATTTGTTATTTTGCATAGGCCACATGGCCCATTTTGCTGCTAGAAGTTTTGGTTTAGGTGGCATGCATTTCCATCAACCTGAAGCACTTATCAGCGCTTTACAACCAGAACTCGGCGATGGTATTAATGTTTTGCTTAAGGGATCTAGATGCATGGGATTAGAAAAAATTGTGGCCAAACTTTTGTAAGGGCAGGTTTACAAAACGAAAATAGATGGATGGAAATGTTATTTTACTTTAGAACATTTTCAAATTATTTGCTCAGGGTTGGACTGAAATACCTGTATCCTCCCTGTAGACTATGGCTTGAATTGCCAACCGTGGACGGCACTCATCCCCTCACCTTTCGAGGCGCTGACTTGCTATAACTCGTCAACCCGATAAGCTGCTCCAAACAATATGCGCTAATCTCAACAGGCGCATGGCTCGAGTTTTAAACCCACAATCACTGAACAGAATGGAGCCTCATGCCAAATAATACGCAAAAAAATGTTTTAATTACCGGGGCTGGCAAGCGCTTGGGAGCGGCTAGCGCACGCGCTTTGCATGCGCGCGGGTGTAATATCGTGGTGCATTGTAATCAGTCGCTAGTGGAGGCAAAGCAGTTAGTAGCAGAGCTCAATGCTTTGAGACCTACTTCAGCGGTGGTGTTGCCAGCAGATT
The DNA here is from genome assembly GCA_005779525.1 of Methylococcaceae bacterium. GTDB lineage: Bacteria > Pseudomonadota > Gammaproteobacteria > Methylococcales > Methylomonadaceae > SXIZ01. The sequence goes on along the minus strand of SXIZ01000063.1, from coordinate 1,632 downwards.
TATTGGAGGTTGCTGCGGTGCAACAATTAGCCTTAGCCGCCGAGCAGATCTGGGGGGGGATTGATATCTTGGTGCATAATGCCTCAGCCTTTTACCCTGAAAGCATCGCTCAAGCTTCCGAGCAAAGTTGGGAGCAGTTAATGGGCAGCAATCTTAAAGCACCATTTTTTTTAACACAGGCGTTAGTGCCCAGTTTAACGGCACGACGCGGGTGCATAGTGCATATGGTGGATATTCATGCAGAGAAAGGGCTGCCAGGGTATCCCGTTTATAGTATTGCGAAAGCAGGCTTGGAGGCGATGACCCGAGTGTTGGCCAAGGAATTAGCCCCTGCAGTGCGTGTGAATGGTATCGCACCTGGCGCCATTTTATGGCCGGAGCAGGACACAGATAGCGACGCGCAGCAGCAAATTTTGCAGCGAATTGCTTTGCAACGGGTGGGCGATGTGCAAGATATTACCCGAGCGCTGAGTTTTTTGTGTTTTGAAGCTGACTATATGACCGGACAGATTTTAAAAGTGGACGGTGGGCGCACGTTGTTTACGTAAGGCGACAAGCAATCCCTTGATGCTTAGTCTGGACTAGCATGCAGGGATTGCTATAGTTGCAAGAGCTTTTTTGCTTGCAGGATGACTCAAGCAGGAATTTTACCGTTACACACTCTGCAGCCAGTCTGGCTGCACGCGGACTTGCTGCAAATTTTGTTTATCAAACGCGGCCCACAGCGCAGCGTAAGTCGCATGACTGATGGGATGTTGTAAATCAGGGGCGATTTCTGCTAAGGGTTCAAGTACAAAGGCATATTTAACAATCTCATCCCGAGGGATTTGCAGGCGACCATCATTGATAATAAAGTCACCATAGAGGACTAAATCTAAATCCAGGGTGCGTGCGGAAAATTTCTGACTATCGCGCGAGCGGCCGTGATCCAATTCTATTTGTCTCAGCGCTTTGGCCACGGTTTTTGCCGGGCACTCTGCAGAAAAACCCACAATCAGATTATAAAACGGATCGCCAGTAAAGCCGACGGGCGCGGTTTCATAAATACTGGAAAGCACCAGCTCGCCAAAGTGTTGCTTCAAAGCAGATAAGCTGGAGCGCACATTATGATCTCTATCAATATTGCTACCGACGCTAATATACCCTATTGGCATACTTTACTGCCCCGTTCGATAATAATGCCGACATCACTGGCGCCGCGTATTGCCCCTTTTTTATTGAGCGTGATTTTAACCCAAGGCACATTAAACTCCGTGCGAATAAGGCTGGCGATTTCTTCTATCAATTTTTCAACCAGAAAATACTGGCTGTTTTCTACAAAGCTGATAATGCGTTTGGATACGCTTTTGTAGTCTAAAGTATGCTGAATGTCGTCAGTGGCGGCCGCTTGACGAATATCAAAAGCCATTTCTATATCCAAAATAACAGTTTGTTTGGTCGTGCGTTCCCAATCGTAGATGCCAATAATGGTTTCAATTTGGAGTCCGCCTAAAAAAATTATATCCATAAGGTTTTCCGGTAGTGCGCGTTCGCTTAAAATGTATCAGTATCAGTGAAATATGCTGTATAGACAAGTGTTGATTAATGAGGAAATTAAATGGTTGCGTGGTTGCTGGTTCCCTTAGCGTATTT
>SXIZ01000062.1 GCA_005779525.1 Methylococcaceae bacterium | reverse complement strand
CTATCGGCAAACGATTGACATCCACCACCCCATACTGGCTGGTAAAGGTCACTGAACCACCCACAGATTGCTGTTGTGCAAAACCGCCAATCTGATGATCCAAGGTATCATACAAGGTCACTTGTCCATTAATATCAATGGCTAAACGATTGATACTGGCAAAATAGGCATAACGCACATTATTTTGCGCCCCGGTACTGGTGGGAAATTGCAGCCCTGCAGGCCACCAATTACTGGAACTGCCCGGAGGCGGTGCCACAAATAAACTAGCTGTGTTGGAATTGGACGTGGGCTGGGAGTTTTGCGCGTAGCCACCACTGTTATGCACTTGCTGTTGATTCCCTTGCGATTGCGATTGAAAACTTCCCGTTTGAATTAAGCCGGGCTGGTTAGCAATTAAGTTGGCCAACTCCTGACATAATCCACCCACAGTATTTTTCAGCCCATTGTTAAACATATCTCCCAACATGATCATGCCCCCACGCATCCATTGCCCTGAGCCGCCAAATTCTGGATGGTTAAATTGGGCCATAGAGCCATTTCCGTTGATAACCGACTGGAGCATACTGAAAACCGCATCAGGACTAAAATTATAGCGTTGTGCGATGTTGTTAATTACTTGTTGCCCTTCTGGCGTAAGCTGTCTCATGATTTTCCGTAAATTTTAAAAAGTTAGGCGATAATTTAAGTGATTGACGCCTAAGTGTAATAGATGCCAGTTCGAATAGCACGCACTATCTGGATTTGCCCCATGTTGTTAAATCTTTAACAAATTCGTAGTGCAAATCAAGTAAAATGCTATTTATTTGTATAGGAATCTATCCATGGTTTGGAAACCCCATGTCACGGTTGCCGCCGTTATCGAACAGCAGCAACGCTTTTTATTGGTGGAAGAAACTACCCTCAATGGCATTGAATTTAATCAACCTGCGGGGCATCTGGAAGAGAATGAAAGCTTGCTCGACGCAGTCATCCGTGAAGTGCAAGAGGAAGCCGCTTGGCAATTCACACCGCAAAGCCTAGTCAGCATTCAACTCTGGCGTAAAGCCCCCGATAAACCCACTTTTTTGCGCGTGTGCTTTACTGGAACCTGCTCGGAGCATAATCCTGCCCAAGCACTGGACACCGGGATTATCGCCACACACTGGTTGACCCGGGACGAAGTCGCCGAGCGTGCCCAAGTGTTGCGTAGCCCTTTAGTCTTAAGCAGTATTGATGATTACTTAAATGGTCATCGTTATCCGCTGTCTATTTTGAAATCCTTGATCTAGCCATGATGCGTAAACATATTATTGTCGGCATGTCAGGTGGGGTTGATTCCTCAGTGACAGCTTTACAATTGCTCAGCGAAGGCCATCAAGTCACCGGTTTATTTATGAAAAACTGGGAAGAAGATGATGGCACAGAATATTGCACCGCCATGGAAGATTTGGCCGATGCACAGCAAGTTTGCGATACCTTAGGCATTGAACTGAAAACCGTGAATTTTGCTACGGAATACTGGGATGAAGTCTTCGAAGTTTTCTTAAGTGAATTTGCCGCAGGTCGCACCCCTAACCCGGATATTTTGTGTAATAAACACGTAAAATTTAAAGCTTTTCTCAACTACGCCATCGAAGATTTAGGCGCTGAATATATTGCCACCGGGCATTACGCGCGCGTCACCGAAGCTGAAGGGCAACACTTATTACTTAAGGGCCTGGACCCTGGAAAAGAGCAAAGTTATTTTCTATATACCCTCGGGCAACAGCAATTAGCTCGCACGTTGTTCCCTATAGGTCATCTGCATAAAAGCGAATTGCGCCAAATGGCAGCCAAAGCGGGCTTTGCAAATCATCATAAAAAAGACAGTACGGGTATTTGCTTTATTGGTGAACGTAAATTTAAAGAATTCTTACAACGCTACCTTCCCTCGCAACCGGGTGAAATGCGCACCCCTGAAGGACAATATATCGCTAAGCATCAAGGTTTGATGTATTACACCTTGGGGCAACGCCAAGGATTAGGGATCGGCGGCGTTAAGAATGCCCCGGATGAACCCTGGTATGTCCTGGAAAAAGATTTAGTGAATAATGTGTTGATTGTCGGCCAGGGGCATGATCATCCCTTAATGCTACACAACACCTTAGAGGCTGGGCAATTAGATTGGTGTAGCAATTCGCCCTTAACTGCCTCGCTGCAGTGTGCCGCCAAAACCCGTTATCGCCAAGCCGATCAAGCCTGTCATGTTCAGCCTTTAGCGGATGGTCGCGTCCGGGTTCGTTTTGAGGAAGCGCAACGCGCCATCACCCCGGGACAGTCGGTGGTGTTTTATCAGGGCGAGGTTTGCTTGGGTGGAGGTGTGATTGAGCAGCGATACAATGCTTAAAGCAACTCTGAGCACCGGTGTGCAGTGGCTGGCATGCTTAGCATAACTCCCTTTAGCGGTAGCTATGCGGCCGAGGATGTGCAATTTCTATTGAAAGCAATCAGTTTGCCTGATACCCCAGTAGCGCAAAAAGAGATCTTACTGCAATCAGGGCGCAAGCATTATTCAGAAATGCTGACGCACGAGCGCCCACCGCCATCAGCCTATCTTGAGTTGTTTCATCAAGCCATGGCGCAAAATGCCAGTCTGTTAGCTGAGCATTTAAACGATTTGGCACAGCAAATTGTGCACAGCCGTCCTGCGGGGATTACCCTAGTATCCTTAGCACGCGCTGGTACACCGATAGGCGTGATCTTAAAACATATATTACAGGACTATTGGCACAAGGACGTTGCACATTACTCGGTTTCTATTTTTCGCGATGTGGGTTTGGATCTTAATGCTTTAGACTATATTCTGCAGCAGCAGCGCGCAGAAAGTTTAGTATTTGTGGATGGCTGGACGGGCAAAGGCGTGATTGCTAGACAGCTTGCTAAGAGCCTAGGTACCTACCAACAGCAGAAAGGTATCTGTGTACCAGCGGAATTATTTGTGGTTTCAGATTTATGCGGTCAGGCCAGCTACAGCGCGACCAATGAGGATTATTTAATCCCATCCAGTCTACTGAACGCCACTATTTCTGGTTTGGTGAGTCGCTCAATTTTAAATCCTGAATTATTAACGCAGGAAGACTTTCATGGCTGTGTCTACTATACTGAATTGCAGCCATATGATCTTTCACGGTATTTTGTGGCTGAAATGCTTGCGCATGTTGCGAAAATCGCTACGTCCAAACAGCCAGAAACGCACCTTTGCCGTGTAGATAAAGTGCAGTTACAAGCGCAAACCCAAGCATTTCTAGACACCATCAGCACTAAGTACAGGATTACCCGCTTAAATAATATTAAGCTAGGAATTGCAGAAGCGACACGTGTGTTGCTGCGCCGTGAAGCGCAGCGCTTATTAGTGCAGAATCAACATGCTGAAGCTGTGCAGCATTTACTTTGGTTGGCGCAAGAAAAGGCCGTTCCTGTCGAGATTTTACCCACTATGCCCTATCAAGCTACCGCCTTAATTAAAGAGTTATCTTCATGATCACCGCCACTAAAAGCTTTTCGCCTTGGAGTCTAGGCGCACCGCTCTATGTGCCAGCTCATCGTTTAGATTTACTAGAAATCGCCAATGCGGAAAAACTACCCGCACTCCGTTGCGTGATTTTTTGTACTGAAGATGCGATTTTGCAACAAGATGTGCATAGCAGCCTACGGCATTTAGGGTTGTGTTTACAAGGCTTTAAATCTGATGTTTCCCGTTATCGCTTTATTCGCGCGCGGAATCCAGAAATTTTAGCGCGTTTACTGGAATTACCTGCCATCGACAAAATTGATGGCTTTGTATTGCCGAAATTTAATTTAAACGTCTTTAAAGCGTACACCGAACTCCTCAAAGATACCCCGTTCAAGATTATGCCGACCTTGGAAACCCGGGAAGTCTTTGATGCGGGTGGCATGCGAGAATTGCGGCAAGCATTGGCTGCAGCGGAAATATTCGATAAAGTGTTACTGCTCAGGATAGGCGGGAATGATTTAATGAACTTACTGGGGGTTCGACGTTCTCAAGAATTTACCCTCTATGCCGGACCCTTAGGCCCTGTGATTGCACAATTAGTCGCGCAATTTACGCCCTATGGCTTTAAATTATCCGCTGCCGTGTTTGAACATCTGGCAAACACTAAACTGTTGCAACAGGAAGTGGCATTGGACTTAGCGCATGGTTTGATTGGCAAAACCGCCATTCATCCGCAACAAGTCCCAATTATTGAAGCCTGCTACCAAGTAGACGCTGCTGACTTAGACATGGCCACTCAAATTCTGGCGCAATCCGCTCCTGCGGTGTTTAAAATGCATGACAGTATGTGCGAAGTCGCCACGCATACGCACTGGGCGCAAACGATTTTAGCCCGTTATCAATATTTTGGTGCACGGAACGCGCACCTCAGTGCAATTCCTCTGCCCACCCCTTCTCAGCCGTTAAAAAACTGTTAGACTAACGAGCGAGGAATACGCCCGAAATTATTGAAGCCTGAAGCTCGCAAGTACAGCTAAACCTAATCGCAGACACTCCTCTCACAGCATGCATTGTAAAAGGTTTACGGCTTACACCCCACTGCAGCCTATAAGGCTGGCTGGCAATACTTTTAAGCGTAACACCCCAGCTGACTAGCCCAAATAATAATAACGCCACAGGATGTCTGATTATGCCCAAAGAACTGTTCAAAAAATACCTGCCCGACCCTGAAAAACTCAAAGGGCATAAAAATCTCCAATTTTTAGGTGAACGCTTACACACTCCAAATCTCTGGCATTTAACGCGACGAAGTGTGGCGATGGCTTTTGCGGTGGGCTTATTTTTTGCCTGGGTGCCCGTACCGGGACAAATGGCTTTGGCAGCACTGGGGGCGTTTTATCTTCGCGGCAATTTACCGATTGCGGTGGCTTTAGTCTGGTTAACCAATCCCATCACCATGCCACCATTATTTTATTTTGCTTACCATGTGGGCGCGTATGTTCTCAACCTGCCCCCACCCACTACCGAGTTTGAATTTACAATAGAGAGTGTCTTTTCCGGGATGGGCGAGGTTTTACATCCGTTTTTACTCGGTTGTTTTTTGATAGGCTGTATTTCGGCAGTGATCGGCTATTTAGCAAGCCATTGGTTTTGGCGCGCGCATGTCAAAAACAAGTGGCGTCGCCGACAAGAAGCTCGCGAACCGCAAAATGAGGTTAATTATAAAACTCATTACGATGACTAAAGCACCAACTATTTAATCTTCGTTTGCTATCGCCCGTTCAGCTCAACGACTTTTTTATATGTCACCAGCGTATACGTGTTTTTCAGGAATCGCCCAAGGGCTAGGATGCCCAGCAACAAAAATCAGCTACTATTTGAGCAAATTTGAGGCATTGCTTTCGGATAAAAAAGTCAACTACTCACACTCTGCAACTTGCTTCCCTATCAAAAACTTACCAACCCTAACTCTTTCGATTTAGGCACTACCCTTGAAACAGATCACCTTCATAAATGCAATGCTTCACAAATTTAAGGTTAATAAATCACTGAATTATAATTTTTTCTCTATTACACTATTTCTCAAGTTGCAAGACCAGTTACGCATAAATCTTTCATCACGCTGCTTAGCTGCCAGATTTTAATTTTCGCAAACAGCGCAAATTTGATTTATTTCTGCTTTGCCATTGTTTTAGCGATACAAAGGATTAATATATGCGATTAGACTATGGTAATTGTGTCAATAACTGATAATAAAGTATTTACTTCCCCTGAGAAATATTGGATTGGGGTTTGAAAAATACACCAAATAACAACAAAGAAGATATTTAACCAATTTATTCATATTATCCAAGAGGTTTACCCCATGAAAGCAACATTTTTAAAATCAATTCCTTATGCTTTAAGTAGTAGCGTTTTGTTATGCGCACTGAATATGCAACCTGTGCAAGCTGAGGACGTAAAGCTATATGACCAACCCCCAAGCGCCGCGGAAATGGGCAAATTATTATTTGGTGGCTCTTCAGCGACTGCGGCTACCGAAGAACCAGCACCCACGGGTATCAAAATGCGCTCTATCGGCTTTGCCAAAAAAGTAGCGCCTGAAGTTTCTAATCCAACAGCGATTGCTAACTCTGCGAAAACTGAATTGGCGAGCATAGGCCTACCGATAAAATTTGCGCAAAACTCCGATGAGATTTTGACTGAATCTATTCCGTTTTTGATTGAAATTGGCAAAATGCTCAGCATGAATGAATTTGCCGACAAGCGCATTATTATTGAAGGCCACACCGATGCAGCTGGTGCAGCTAACTACAATCAACAACTCTCACAACGTCGCGCCGAAGCTGTGAGTCGCTATTTGAATAAAGAATTCAATATTGCCTCTTCCAGACTGACTGCACATGGTTTAGGAGAAACTAAACCCTTACCTGGACATGCGCCAGAAGATGAAGCCAATCGTCGAGTACAGTTCTACAGCGCTAACTAAATTGCATTCGCAATCAAAGAGGAACGGCTAACCCTGTTCCTCTTTGCGTACTCATAAATGATGCTCTGAGTTCGGCAGTAGTTGTGGCTTATTTATCAGCCTGTAGTCTTGATTACCAATCTTGTGTAAACCCTCGAAGCCTGCCCGAGGGTTTACCTAAAGGCTTGGCCATCATCCAATTATCGCCTTGAGTATATCCTGCAAGATATGCATAACCCCAGCTAAGTGTTGTTACCCATGGTTCTGAAAATGCGATTTGCTACCTTAAAATCTCTCTTATTTTGCGTCATAGCATTTAACTCCAGCGTGTTAATGGCAGCGAAGAGCCTAGAAATTGAGCCCAATAGTACGCTGAAAGACGCTCAAATCATTTTAGTCGACAGTGCGGGTATCAACGCCAAATTTGATTACTTGGGTGACGAAGATTGGTTTGTGTTTTATGGGTTTGAAGGACGGATTTACAACATTGTAATTCCAGACAAATCCATTGCTAAAGCCGCCAATCCAGCGATTACCATCTTCAATGCACAAGGCGAAGAAACTTTAGCTAAATTTGATTTTAATTTTGCTGGGGCAGGTGAAACAATTGAATTTCGACCTACGCGCAGCGGACTGTATTATCTAAAAATCACGAATGAGGTGCGTAAATTTAATTCAGCGTCAACCTACACCTTAACGGTTTTTGAACCATTCGCAAGTTTAAATTATGTCAACGGCTTGGTACTAGATCAATGTACTGGCAAGGGCGTAAACAGTGCTTTAGTTTTGAGTTCTTCAGGCGAGCAAGTCCTAACGACGAAAAAAGGAGAATTTGGGGTGACCGTGCTCCCAGGCAGTTACACCTTTACCGCCAGTCAAGACGGTTATGTCGAACAAAAATTAACTTTTTCAGAATTACGTTTAATAGACGAACCTATAGAAATACCCTTGGAATTTAAACTCATGCCGCGCGCAGGCTGCGGCAGCCAGCCTGCGCCTAAAGCTCCAACACCGGAGCAAGTCGTCAGTGAATTTGACGCAACCACGGGTATCTTACTAGTAAAAGATATTCGTATTGGCGATCAAGGTCTGGAAGCTGTTTTGCAAATTCAGGCGGATGGTAATTTCAAATTACTCAAAGTGACTCCATTAGCCCAGAAGTTATATAGCGCTCCGGCATATTTTGACTTTACCTCCAGTTTAGCCAATGTGCCTTATGTATTTTTTAATGGTCAAGTGTATAGCATTCAATTACTTGGCAAAGGTAATAATATCTATGCACTGAACACGCCCCCTGTGGTCGTGGAGTTGAATTAGCATTAAGTATTAAACCGGAAACGAGCACAATTTGGAGAAACCTGCTGTTTGAAATTGAGCAGCTCTGGTGATGTTTGCAAGGTAGTTTTGATATTCAATAGGGTTGATTAGGCCTGCTACTCAACGGACTCGTAATGTAGCCATGTTATTTGCAAATGTCGAGACCAATAAAATACAATTGGGTGCTAAGCACGATAGATTTTTACCGTATGATCCCATACTACCCAGTTACCCTGGTTGAACATTGCTCAATATGTTGCAGCCAATATGATTCTTGAGGATACTACTATGAAAAGCAACTGGCATTGGCTGATACCCTTAGCCTTTCTACCCAGCCACTCTGTTTGGTCAGAAATCGTTACCGATGGTTCATTAACCGGGACGGTACAAAATGTGACTGGGCCGATTTATACCATTAGTCCTGATTTAGGCAAAACCGTAGGACACAATATTTTTCATAGTTTTTCGCAATTTAATATCCTGCAAGGTGAAACGGCGAATTTTTTGGCGCCGATCGCCACAGACAATATCTTTACCCGCGTAACCGGGGGATCGGTTTCACAAATCAACGGGGTACTCAATAGCGCAAGCACGGCTAACCTTTGGCTGATTAATCCGGCGGGCTGGATAATCGGTAAAAATGCGTCACTCAATGTGAATGGTGCGCTACATTTTACCGCTGCGAATGCTCTGGGTTTTAGTGATGGCGGACAGTTTTTAGCTGACCCCAAAAGTCAATCCAGTCTATCTTTGGCCGCGCCAATCGATTATCAATTTACCCAAGGTAAACAAGCCACTATCACTATAGATGCCACGGATATTGTTCTTAAACCAGGTAAAGATTTTAGTATCGTCGGTGGCGATATTAAATTGCAAGAAAGCCATATCAGCACCCCAGGGGGCCGTATTTTACTCGGAAGTAATAGTGGTGCGGGGCAATGGCAGGAAAATCTGACGGGCTTAAATCAAATCAGCGGTGCGCGCGGAAATATTGACATCAGCCATACAGCATCCACCACCATTAGAAACCCTACGCTGGTTGTCAATCAAACCAATAGCGGAGCGCAAGGTGCAGCTGTCGGTGGCGGGAGCATTCAATTAGTTAGCAAAAACTTAAACCTTAAAAACGCGTATGTCAGTGCCTTGGCGCAAGACGATCAGAAAAGTGGCTCAATTAGCTTAGATGCTGAAAATACGGTGTTAGATGCTACCACCCTTAGCACCTCTACCCGAGGCAGTCAGAACGCTGGACCAATCGCCATTCGAGGCGGCAATCTAACCCTAACCGGAATCTCGCAACCGAATACGACGACAGGCAATATCGATCAAATTGGCTCATTTATCAAGAGTGATACCGCGATTGCCTCCACCGGACAATCAGGGCTGATTAATATCAATTTGAATGGTGTCTTACGCATGGCGCATTCTTCGAGTATTTCCAGCCAGTTATTGAGTTCTGGTAATGGCGGAGCAATCAACATAAATGCTAATGTAATTTCCATGGATCAAGGCTCCGGGATTACGGTTGCTACTGGTCATGATGGGAATGCTGGTAATATTAATATCCAAAGTGAACTGCTGGATTTAGCCCGAAACTCGTATATCGCCAGTTCTGCTAACCGTAGACTGGGCAATGCAGGCGATATAACGATTGCCAGCAATAATCTCCACATGCAAAATTTTAGTGCGATCACCTCGGTGAGTACCAAAATTTCCAGTGGTCGCGCAGGCAATATCACCTTAACTTCCCGTGATCCCGCGGATGGCAATAGTTCGATCCAAATGCGTCAAAGTTTTATTGGTACCAATTTAACTGGGATACGTGGAGATGGCGGTAATATTAATGTCAATACCAGCACCTTAATCTTAAATGGTGGCTTTATCCAGGCCAACAGCGCCGCCAAAGATGGTAGGGGCGGTAATGTTGCCGTCACTTCAAAACGCTCGCTGTTTAGCTCAGACCAATTGGTTTTGGGCACAGATGTCGCGCATGTGTTTGAACAAGAATCCAATACTAACGTTATCCAAGCGGCAGCTCCCCAAGGGAACAGCGGTAGCGTCCGCGTCAGTCAAGTGGGGCTCTACTTAGCAGGTCAATTGAATAAGATTGATACCATTTTTGCCAGCAATCGCCCCATTGCCGATGACCCGTGCACCGTCGGGCGCGGTGCCGAAGTCAGCTCGTTAGTGCAGTTGGGCAATGGGGGTTTAGCGCCTAATGCCAGCGATACGGTCAGTTTACCTTTACAACGCTATTTGCAAAACTCTTTAGTTGGAACCCCTGTCAGTGCGGCAGATACCGAACTGACCATTGCTTTGTATACTCCAAATCACCTTTGCTCAGAGGAGCATAGCTAATGATACGTGCTAAACAACTTTTAAGCTGTACAGTGGGTCTGCTGGCAATGCAACCCTGGGCGACGACGGTTGCATTTGAAGCAGGGGCTGCAATCCCCGCTAAACCTGATTACCAACTGCCCCAGCTACCACCTATGCGTACACTGCCTCCTGCTGATGTGCAACAGCAAGCGCCAACTGACCAAAATAGCAGTGACAGCCGTATCGGTTTTATCTTAAAAGCGGTGGTTTTTGACGGAAGTCATAGTTTGAGTGAAGAACAGTTACAGGCAATTGTTGCACCTTTAATCGGCAAAACCATTACCCGAGTGGATTTAGATAATTTGCGCTTACAGATCTTAGAAGCTTATAAACAAGCGGGCTATATTTATCCTAGCGTACTTCTACCCAGCCAACATATCTCAGGCGGCACCGTACATTTTCAGATTAATGAAAGCCGATTGACGCAAATTAATGTGAAAGGTAATGAAGGACTCAATCCGGGATACATCAAAAATCGGCTGACACTCGCTGAAGATGACGGCATTAAACGCGAAGATTTACAGGAGCGCTTCCAAAATCTATTAACTGACCCACTAATTGAACGTGTAAATGGAGTGCTGCGGCCAGGCAGCAATCCAGGCGACACGGTTTTAGATTTGGAAGTCAAACGCGCTAAACCTTATGAACTGCATGTGGGCATGGACAATGCTACGACGCCTTTTGTGGGCTCATATACGGGGCATTTAGAAGGGTTGGTTCGCAATTTAACCGGCTGGGGAGATTTCTTACGCGTCAATCTGGGCGGCAGTGAAGGTACAAAAACTATTGGTGGCTATTTTTCTATGCCGTTAAATGCCTACGATACCCGTTTAAACCTTGGCTATCAGGGAAATTTATCTAATGTGATTGATTCACATTGGCAAAAATTTAATATCGAAAGTAGTTTTATGGATTTAAACGTGGGAATCAGTCATCCAGTGTATAAAACTCAAAATCGTATACTTTCGGTTGAAGGGCAATTTGCGTTTCGCCAAACCAACTCTACAATTGGCGATCAATCTTTGAGCTTAGGCGAAGAATGTGGCTACAAAACCCCCACTCTAAACCCAACAATCGATGCTGTACCCGAAGCGGATCATTGTAAAGCGACCACCAGTGTGTTCCGTTTTATTCAAAGTTATGTGGATAGAGATGCTAATCAAGTGATTTCACTGCGCTCCTCATTAAATGCAGGCACGGACTTACTGAGCGCCACAGTGAATCCCAATGGCATAGGTGATGGTCGATTTTTTAGTTGGACGGGGCAATTACGTTATTTACGCAAATTGGACGAACGTGGCACCCAGCTATTTTTACGTGGTGACTTGCAGCTTGCCAGCAATACCTTATTACCACTGGAGCGCTTTGCTTTAGGTGGAATCAATACCGTGCGCGGTTATCGCCAAAATGAATTGGTGCGCGATGAAGGTTATGCCGCAGCTATTGAGTTACGTTACCCATTATTTACAGAACAAGAAACCGACGGTCACCGCTTAAATATTGTGCCCTTTTTTGATGTGGGCGGTGTTTCTTCTGACCCGCATCGACTCGCTGCCCCACAAGCCGCACAATCCAGCAAAAACCTTATGTCTACGGGCATTGGACTGCAATGGACTTGGCAACAACTGGACGCAGATTTCTATTGGGCCCGCGCTTTAAGTAGCCTGAACACTGCCGGCCGCGGTGATGAAGATATTCAAGACTCCGGCATACATTTTCGTTTACACGCCCGTATTTTCTAATCAAGGTAAACACCATGTTTAAAAAAACTTTATTAAGCTTGGCGATCAGTTGTTCGTTACTGGGTGTGGCTCCCCTCGCCTCCGCGTCCACGTATTTGCAACAAGGTGAAACCGCCATCAGTTCGGGCCATATCAACAACGCCATCAGTTTATTGCAAGAAGCCCAGCAACAAGCCAAAACGCCGCAAGAACATTGGCTGGCAAATATCGCCTTAGCCGAAGCCTATATTCGCGCAGGGCGCACCCAGCTTGCTGAACCGCTACTGAAGCAAACCTATGAAGACGCAAAAGCTCAAGTACCCGCGGGCATAGTCGGCGAAATTGAAATGCGCTATGGCCATCTTGCTGCCGCAGAGGGCGAAAGCTTTGAAGCTAACGATTGGTATCATAAAGCTCAAGCTAACGCATTGAAAGCCAATGATCTTGCTCTAGCAGCGGCGGCAGCGATTAATAGCTATAAACAGGATGGCAGTGATTCCAGCTTACAAAGTGCAGAAGAATACTTAGCTAAACTTCCAAGTAGCGAACAACGACATCAACTGCTACTGAGCTTAGGATTTGAAGCCAAATATCAACAAAACATCCAGGTGGCGCATGCCAAATTACAGGAAGTTTTAGATCATAGTCACGATAGCCGCATCCTAGCGCAGGCGTATGGTTATTTAGGTAACTTATATGAACATCAACAACGTGATCTGGAAGCCCTGCAACTCACCGAGCAAGCATTGGTAAATGAAAATACACCTGACATGCATTTGGAATGGAGCTGGCAAAAAGCACGTATTCTTGCGCATCAAGGCAATAAAGCAGCCGCGCTTAGCAGTTATCGCACTGCAGTCAATGAATTACAGACAATTCGCGCAGATATTCCCGTGCTTTATCACGATGGTCACTCGTCTTTCAAAGAGACCTTTGCCCCCATGTACCTAGCGTATTTGGATCTGCTGCTGCAAGAGGCAGAGAAAACGCCTGCGCAACAGCAAAGTGCTGTACAAGAAGCTATTGATACCTGGGAACAACTAAAAGCCGTTGAATTACAAGATTACTTTCGAGATGCTTGCGCCGTTAAACAAAAAGCCAACCAAGCAAACTTAGAATCCAATACCGCTATTTTATATCCCTTACTACTGGAAAATCGCTTAGCTTTGATTTTGCGTACCCCCAAAGGACTGCAAGCTTACTCTGTGGCACATACGCCAACTGAAATCGAACATGCAGTCACCACCGTGACCCGTCAATTATTGGAAGGTACCCCGCTTAAAGATAACCATATTCTCTATGATTGGTTAATCAGACCTATTGATGCAGAGTTGCAAAAACAACATATCGACACCCTGGTTTATATACCCGATGGCGCGTTACGCAAAATTCCGTTTTCACTCTTACACGATGGTGAGCATTATCTAGTCGAACGTTATGCATTAGTCACCGTACCAGGTCTATCGATGGTGGCGAATCCCTCGGCAACTAAAGCTAGACAAGATATTTTGTTAGCGGGCATGAGTGAACCGGGTCCGGTGGTAGAAGAGCTCTTAGATGCGGGTATCAATTTATTTGAACCGCC
Source organism: Methylococcaceae bacterium (assembly GCA_005779525.1). GTDB lineage: Bacteria > Pseudomonadota > Gammaproteobacteria > Methylococcales > Methylomonadaceae > SXIZ01. The sequence goes on along the minus strand of SXIZ01000062.1, from coordinate 5,434 downwards.
TAAAGAAGAAAAACGCAGTGCTGGACGTGGTGGCCGGGAATTACACAAACGCGAATTATATATCCGTGAAGTCACAGACCCGCGGACAGCAAGCCTAGACCGTAACCTTCGCGCCAGCCAATTAAAAGAGGAGCTCGCACTTCCGGGAGTCAGTGCGGAATTAAAAACTTTATCCAACCTAACGCAACATCCCGTATTGGAAAACACGAGTTTTTTATTGAACGACTTTAAACACAATGTCAATCAAGGGCATTCTGCTGTTCATATCGCCTCGCACGGTTATTTTTCGGGTGATCCGAAGAAAAGTTTTATTATGGCGTATGATCATTTACTCAATATGGAACAACTATCAGAACTCTTCCAAACAGAAGCCTTCCACGATAGACCTATCGAACTGGTGACTCTCAGTGCCTGCCAAACGGCGGAAGGTGATGACCGCTCGCCATTAGGCTTATCGGGTGTGGTGGTGCAAACAGGGGTAAAAAGTGCAATTGGTACACTCTGGCCGGTAGCGGACGAAGCAGCGAAACAGTTCTTTTCAGATTTTTACGAACAATACCAACAACCGGGTATGACCAAAGCCAAAGCGATGCAATATTCGCAAAAGAAACTAATGCAGAATAAAGACTTAAGTCATCCAGCATATTGGGGGCCGTTTGTGTTAGTGGGGGAATGGCATTAAGCCATGCTAAGTACTTAGGCGTTGCCAGCTGATGAGTTAAGATCTACAAAACCTTAAGCTTTTAAACACCGTAATCCTTGGACAACCAGCCAAGGATTACCTAAAAGTTTTCATGCATCCTTCCCTACTCTAGTGTTATGGCCATTTCCTGAAAAACTTTTGCATGACTACGTAACCGCAATACTTTAACGACGAATAATCCCACAGCCATTCAGCGTTTATCCAAAGCGTCATCTTGTACCACAGCGCCAACGGCAATCGCGCAATTAATTCAGGTGTGATGTAACTTTATGGTCATGCACAAAGCAGATATTATTTTCCCCTGCCCGTTTTCTAAAGCCTACGGCATTCCAAGCCAGCAAGCCTGGAAACTACTTATTTTTTTCTTAACATATCGGGTGGTGTTAAGTAGTGCTTTGCTACTTTTGCACTACTTTCACCTTCAGCCTGCACCATTCAACGTTGCCGATCCGCGATTATTTTTATGGAGTAGCGCAAGTTATTGTGCGATAACGGTAGTTTTTGCTATCAGTATTTTTTTTCGGCGCATTCCCTACGCACCGCAAGCGCAATTACTTATTTTTACAGATATTATCGCCATTACCTTGCTGTTACATGCCAGTGGCGGCATCAGTAGTGGTTTAGGCATTTTATTGATCATCTCGGTCACTTTTGGTGGCATTTTGATTGGCGGACATTGCGCCATGGTGTTTGCTGCGATTGCGAGTATGTCAGTGCTGTGCGAACAGTATTACGCCTTAAATGTAAATCGCAGTATTTTCAGTAATTATACGGAGGCAGGCTTGCTGGGTGCGGCGTTGTTTACCACGGCATTTTTAGCCTATGTACTCGCTAAGCGCTCCGAACAAAGTCAACTGATTGCGCAACAGCACAAGCAAACCATTCTAAAGTTAGAAGACTTAAACCGCTCCATTATCCAACATTTGCAGGCTGGGATTATTATTGCCACGCGCTTTCAACAAGTGTTGATGACGAACCAAACTGCATTGAATTTACTCAATATCTACGCGCAACCTCGCATTATTCAAGATATTTCACTCGAATTAGCCGACGCTTTTAAAACCTGGCTCACCCATGTGGATGGCAATTTTGTACAAATAACCCGTCAGGATCAGTCCCAAATTCATTGCCGATTTTCCTTTTTGCCCACGCAACAAGAAATGCTGTTTATGATTACCTTAGAGGATGCGGCGCTGTATAACCAACGTTTACAACAAAGTAAACTCGCATCGTTAGGTCGCTTAACCGCAAGTATTGCGCATGAAATTCGCAACCCCCTAGGAGCCATCAGTCACGCCACTCAACTGCTCACCGAATCCCCGAACTTGAATCCTCAAGATGTGCGCCTCACGGAAATTATCCAGACGCATTCTTTACGTATCAACAACATTATTGAAGAAATTTTACAACTCTCCCGCCGCAAAACCTCTAACCGCCAAAAAATCGCGGTCAATCCTTGGTTAAAAACTTATATCCATGATTTTATTGCCCAGCAAAATATCAAACCCGAACAGATTTCGCTAACGCTGAGTCCTCATGACATATATGCCTTGATCGACCCTGATCATTTAAAACAAATTCTGGATAACTTATGCTTGAACGCCATCAAGCATAATACCCGACCTGATAGTTGCGTCACCTTATCGACGGAATACTCTGCCAAAGGGATTTTTATCAATGTCACCGACAATGGTAAAAAAATTAGCGCTAATGTGATTGAACATCTGTTTGAACCGTTTTTTACGACCTCAAATACGGGTACGGGTTTAGGTTTATATATCTCTAAAGAACTCGCCGAACTCAATCAGGCCAAGCTGTTTTATCACTCTGGCTTAAGCACACCTATGCATGAGCGCTTTAATTGCTTTAAACTATCCTTACCTGACGCAGAACACCCCACGCTGGAATTATGAGCACACCTTGTACCTTAATCATTGATGATGAGGCTGATATTCGCGAGCTTCTAGAAATGACGTTACAACGCCTACAAATTAATACTTGTAGCGCTGGCACTGTAGAAGAGGCCAAAGCTTTACTTAAAACCCATGAATTTAATTTATGTCTGACCGACATGAAGTTACCAGATGGTGATGGCTTAGAACTCCTGGATTTTATACAAAAATCCACTTTAACCTTGCCTGTTATTGTCATAACCGCATTTGGTAATATGGATATTGCGATTCGCGCCATGAAAAAAGGGGCTTTTGATTTTCTATCAAAACCCGTTGATTTAGCGGCCTTAAGACAATTAATCCAAAGCGCATTAAAATTATCACAAACCGACCCCACGGCCGAACGGCGTTCCCGCGATACCTTACTGGGAAACTCAGCCGCGATGTGCACGGTACGTGGCAAAATTGCAAAATTGGCGCTCAGTCAAGCGCCTGTGTATATCAGTGGAGAATCCGGCTCAGGTAAGGAATTAGTGGCTAAACTGATACACAAACACAGCCCACGTGCTGAACAGCCATTTATTGCAGTTAACTGCGGCGCCATCCCTGCGGAACTGATGGAAAGTGAATTTTTTGGTCACAAAAAAGGTAGCTTTACTGGCGCTACCTCAGATAAGATCGGTTTATTTCAAGCGGCAGAAGGCGGCACGTTATTTCTAGATGAAGTAGCCGATTTATCACTCAGTTTACAAGTCAAATTACTACGCGCTATCCAAGAAAAAAAGATTCGTCCGATAGGTGAGCAACGAGAGATCCCCGTGGATATTCGCTTACTTAGCGCTACCCATAAAAATTTGGCTGAAATGGTCAATGCGGGTGAATTTCGTCAGGATTTATTTTATCGTATCAATGTGATCGAACTTAAACTCCCTCCCTTACGCACGCGTAAAGAAGACATTCCACAACTTGCAGAACACATACTGACCAATTTAAGTCACAGTCACCACTTACCCAAACCTGAACTGTCGCAAGATGCCATTGCTGCCCTCGAAAGCCATACCTTCCCGGGTAATGTTCGCGAATTAGAAAACATCCTTGAACGTGCTTTAGCGCTGTATGAAGGAAACACCATTACCGCGGAAGATTTAGGGCTAAATCCAGTTGCACACCTGAGCGAATCTGAACAAACCAAGCAATCGACATTTAATCCCTCGACTGGAACCCTAGAAGACTACTTAGAAACCATTGAAAAACAAGCGCTGCAAAAGGCTTTGGAGGAAACGAGTTGGAATAAAACCGCAGCAGCCAAACATTTGGGGATGACTTTTCGCTCCTTACGCTACCGCTTAAAAAAACTGGGCATGGAATAAAAGACTTTTCAAGCTTGCGATTACTGAATGTAATCGATGAATAAACGCTTGATACAAAAACGACAGGCAATAAAAAACCCACTAAGCGTGGGTTTTAAGTTTTTTATTATTATTATTATTTAAGTACGTTATACCCTCATACATTGTGTATGAGCAATGTTGTTATTATTGTTATTATTTTTTTATGATTCTAATGAATCACACTCCTCTAAGCTGGCGTTACCAGCGCTTCATCCCTTAAGCTGGGCGTATATTAAATAAGTTCCCGCCCAATGTCTACTATTAAAAAAAAAAATTTTCTTTCTTATAGCCACTACAATTAAATAACCTATATTTCAATAACTTGTAAAAATATAAGCTACAAAAATTCTTTATATCCAGGCAACACTTGCGACGTCATTCAGGTTCAATTCAGTTTATATCAAATATTTTAGGCAGTTAGATTGATATCCGAGAATTTAGTGTAAGTTCGTTTATTTTAAAATTGCTTATATTCTACAGAGCACCCTAATACCACCCTCTTACCCGATCTGCTAAGCAAGTTTGCAAGATAATCAAGCATATTGTTTCTGAGCACATCAGATTATGGTTTATAATTTATGGTTTTACTTAAAATAGTCATCCATAGAGCTAGTCCATTACCACCAAGAATTAAACTGGCCCAAGCTTGGTTCGCTAGCAATGTATGGCCCATAATAATCAGTCATTAATTATCTATGCAAGAAATCAATCCCATCAAAAATACCATTGCCGATTTAAAACACCGAGGGGATGCTCTCCGGGGGTATCTTTGACTACGAAACTAAAAACGAACGTCTAGTTGAAGTCTTACGGGAATTGGAAAGCCCCAGCATCTGGGACAACCCAGAACTTGCCTTGGCTTTGGGAAAAGAACGCGTACAACTGGAAACCGTGGTCAATACCATCAACGACCTGGATAAAGGTCTGGCCGATGCCGAAGAGCTCTTATTGATGGCGGTCGAAGAAAACGACGCTGAAACTGTAGATACCGTGGTCAGTGACTTAGCTTATCTGGAAAAGCGCGTAGCCGATTTAGAATTCCGGCGGATGTTCTCGGGCGAAATGGACCCCAACAATGCCTTTTTAGATATTCAATCCGGTTCCGGCGGTACAGAAGCCCAAGATTGGGCCTCGATGATCGAACGCATGTATTTACGCTGGGGCGAAGCTAAAGGCTTTAAAACCGAGTTGATCGAAGAATCTCCCGGCGATGTGGCGGGCATTAAAAGCGCGACTATCCGTTTTGAAGGCGAATATGCATTTGGCTGGCTGCGCACCGAAACGGGTGTACATCGATTAGTTCGTAAATCGCCGTTCGATTCTGGTAACCGTCGGCACACCTCATTTGCGTCCGTGTTCGTCTCGCCAGAAATCGACGATGATATAGCCATCGACATCAACCCTGCCGATTTGCGTGTGGATGTCTACCGTGCCAGTGGCGCGGGTGG
>SXIZ01000061.1 GCA_005779525.1 Methylococcaceae bacterium | reverse complement strand
GCTTGGCACGGCTGGCTTAGTAAAGGTTTTCCAAAGCCGATTCGACTGTCCGAGGAGGTCTAGATTAATATGAGCCGTGAGGGATTCTCATTGTGATGCTAGATAGTGCAAATGACAACCTGGGTAACATTCATTTAGTTCGCCGAACATTCCATCCGAGCTCAATCGGTCAAGGCGGGATTATTGTTGCCGTTGTTGTGGGTTGTCAGCGCGAATCCGCTAGTCTGCAGTTTTCAATTTTAAGGCATAGTTTCGGGCGAATTGTGATCGCGCGTGACGCAGTAGTAACATCAATTAATTCCATGATTGTGTAAATGCCAGAAAACTGGATAATTAGCAGACTTTTTAGTCAACTAGCATTTTTATGGATTTTTCTTTAATCAATACCGATGGACAGGCTCGCCGGGGGCGCTTAACTTTTGCGCGTGGCGTGGTTGAAACGCCGATCTTTATGCCTGTGGGGACCTATGGCGCGGTGAAGTCGCTTACGCCTGAAGATTTAAAAGGTGTGGGTGCGCAAATCATCTTAGGTAATACCTTTCATTTAATGCTGCGCCCTGAAATGGGGGTTATTAAAGCCCACGGCGATCTGCATGATTTTATGCATTGGGATAAGCCGATTTTGACTGACTCCGGTGGTTTTCAGGTCTTCAGTTTGGGCGCCTTGCGTAAAATCAGTGAGCAAGGGGTAACGTTTAAATCGCCCATCAATGGCAGTAAAATTTTTATGGGGCCAGAAGAGTCGATGCAAGTGCAGCGCGATTTGGGCTCGGATATTGTCATGATTTTTGATGAATGTACGCCTTATCCTGCGACCGAACAGCAAGCGGCCGATTCAATGCGCTTGTCCTTACGTTGGGCGGAGCGCAGTAAGCGAGCGCATGCTGATAATCCGGCGGCCTTGTTTGGCATTGTGCAGGGTGGAATGTTTCCGCATCTTAGACAAGAATCTGTGCAGGGATTGACGGCGATCGGTTTTGATGGTTATGCCATTGGAGGTTTGTCTGTGGGGGAGCCGAAAGCGGAAATGCTAAAGGCGTTGGAGGTGGTTGCTCCCATGCTACCAGTAGATAAGCCGCGCTATTTAATGGGAGTTGGCACGCCAGAGGATTTAGTCGAGGCGGTGCGTCGAGGGATTGATATGTTTGATTGTGTGATGCCGACGCGCAATGCTCGCAACGGGCATTTATTTACTCGCTCGGGGGTCATTAAAATTCGTAACAGTCAATATCAGGCAGACACACGACCTTTAGATGAGGGTTGTGGCTGTTACACCTGTCAAAATTATTCCCGTGCGTATCTCCGGCACTTGGATCGTTGTGGAGAAATGTTGGGTTCAAGGCTGAATACCATCCATAATTTGTTTTATTACTTGTCGTTAATGCAAGGTTTGCGCGATGCGATTGAGCGGCAAACGCTGGATAGTTTTGTCAAGCAGTTTTATCAACAACGCGGTAAAGATGTCCCAGTTATGGCATAATAGGCAATTTTTGTATTCACTATAATAATTACTAGAGGAAAACCATGAGTTTCTTTATTTCTGATGCCATAGCTGCAGCGGCTCCTGCTGCGCCGCAACCCGGTATTGAAGGCATATTATTCCCATTGGGAATTTTGCTGTTTTTTTATTTATTGTTTTTGCGTCCACAATCAAAACGGGCGAAAGAACAAAAAGAAATGTTGGCTAGCCTGATTAAAGGTGCCGAAGTGGTCACTAATGGTGGCGTATTAGGTAAAGTCGCAGATTTAGATGAAAATTTTGTGCGCTTAGAAGTCTCTGATGGCGTTTTCATTCAAGTGCAACGCCATGCCATTGCGAATATGATGCCTAAAGGCACCTATAAAGTATTAAATAAAAAGCCTAAAGTTTCTTGATCTTGGTTGGTTTATCCCGCAATTGATGTGGTGATAAACCCTTAGCGCTCATCGTTGGAAAAAAAATGCAAAATCATTTCCCTCTCTGGAAGAATATACTCGTACTGATCATTTTTGTGATCTCGGTTGTTTATGCCATCCCCAATTTATTTGGCGATGACCCTTCTGTGCAGTTAACGTCTGCAACTGCGGTGCCGTTAGAGCAGGCGCAGGCGGATACCGTTAAAAGCACGCTCAATACGGCTGGATTGACTGGTAAATCTTTTGAATTTAATCGGGGTACGCTGCTGGTTAGATTTGATAGTACCCAGGATCAATTAAAAGCTGCCGATCTCTTAAGAGATAGTTTAGAAGGTAAGATGACCGTGGCGTTAAATTTAGCTCCAGCTACGCCAAATTGGTTACGTGCTCTCGGTGCGGGGCCTATGTATTTAGGTCTGGACTTACGTGGGGGTGTGCATTTCTTATTAGAAGTGGATATGGATGCCGCAGTCAAACAAGCGGAAGAGCGCTATACCGGGGATATACGCCTAGCGTTACGTGAAGCTAAAATTCACTATCAATCAGTCGCAAAAGAAAATACTGCCATTAAAGTTAAGCTCAGCAATGACGCGGAAAAAACCGCAGCGCTGGATTTAATCGCCAAAGATTTTCGTAATCTAGATCAACTGGATGCGGTTGAAGAACATGTCATTTTACTGGCCCTTTCTGAAGTTGAACAACGCGAAATCAAACGCTTTGCTATTTCGCAGAACATGACGACCTTGCGTAATCGTGTGAATGAGTTAGGCGTGGCGGAACCGATTATTCAGCAACAAGGTGAGAATCGCATCGTGGTGCAACTACCTGGGGTACAAGACACCGCGCGGGCAAAAGAAATTTTAGGTACCACCGCGACGTTAGAATATCGTCTGGTGGATACCGAACATGATGTGCAAAAAGCCGTCGCTGGTCAGGTGCCAGTAACCAGTCGTTTATATTATGAAAAAACGGGCGCGCCCATCTTATTAGATCGTCGCGTAATTGTCACAGGCGACCAAATTGTGGATTCGTCTTCAGGGGTAGATCAGGATGGTCGTCCTTCGGTGAATATTTCATTGAATGGCGTGGGCGCGACCAAAATGGGAAAAGTCACGCAAGTCAGCGTGGGTAAACCGATGGCTGTCGTCTTCATCGAATACAAAAACGAAACTAAGCTGATTGACGGCAAAAAAGTCACGCATAAAGAAAAAGTGGAGAAAGTCATTAGCGTGGCGACTATCCAAAGCGTATTTAGCAAACGTTTTCAAACCACTGGCTTAGATAGTCCACAAGAAGCGCGTAATTTATCGTTATTGTTGCGTGCTGGGGCGTTAGCGGCACCTGTAGATATCGTGGAAGAACGTACAGTCGGTCCAAGCTTGGGGCAAGACAATATCGACAAAGGCATGATTTCCTTTGTGGTAGGTTTTGCACTGGTCGTCGTATTTATGTTGGTGTTTTATCGCTTGTTCGGTTTTATTGCCGATATAGCCTTAGCATTTAACGTGGTGATTGTGGTTGCTATTTTATCGATGCTGCAAGCGACCTTAACCTTGCCTGGGATTGCCGGGATTATCCTCACGGTGGGGATGTCGGTGGATGCTAACGTTTTAATCTTTGAACGTATTAAAGAAGAATTACGCCATGGCAAAAGTCCAGAGTTGGCAATTTTCTTAGGCTACGATAAAGCGTTTGGGACCATTCTAGATTCTCACGTCACTAACTTAGTGGTGGCTATCGTGTTATTTGCTTATGGTACGGGACCCGTAAAAGGCTTTGCGGTGACTTTGATAATTGGGATTTTATCATCCATGTTTACCGCAATTACCAGTTCGCGGATGTTGATTAACTGGATTTACGGCGGTCGTCATGTTGAAAAATTATC
>SXIZ01000060.1 GCA_005779525.1 Methylococcaceae bacterium | reverse complement strand
GGGCACAAAGGTGCCATCCCAAGCCACGGCTGTGGTCGGGATGGCACGGCACTTAGCACTGATACTCTGCAGGAATAGAGGTTATTGAGCAAGCTGATGTCAGTGTCGTGCCTACATCGAAAGCTCCTGAACAGCCGTTTATTCGTGAAGGCATAAAAGTTGGACGCAATGACCCTTGCCCTTGTGGTTCAGGGATGAAATTTAAACAATGTCATGGAAAGTTAGCCTAAGTTTGGGAACAACTTATCTAAAAGACCACTATTTATTCTTCAATTCATTAAGAGCTAAATACATGCCACATAGAAGTTTTACAAAAAGTACGCCTTCGGCGTCGATTACTAAAATCCCGGCACTGGGGATGAAAGTGAAAGATTTAAGTGCTGACTTTAAACGCTATTATATTAATCGTTTAGGTCGTGATGAAAATTGTCGTTCACCCCATTACGCTTATGAAGCGCTCTCCATGGTAGTGAGTGATCGTTTAATCGAACGTTGGAAAAAAACTTATAACGCTTATCGCGAACAAGACTGTAAAAAAGCCTATTACTTGTCGATGGAGTTTTTAATGGGGCGAGCGTTGAGTAACGCGATGCTCAATCTCGGGATTACGGATGAAATTTCCCAGGCCATGTATGATTTAGGCCTGGAATTAGAAGAGTTGATTGATTGCGAACCAGACGCTGGCTTAGGTAATGGTGGTTTAGGCCGTTTAGCCGCCTGTTTTATTGATAGTTGCGCAACGTTGCAACTACCCGTAGTCGGTTATGGCTTACGCTATGAATACGGCATGTTCTCCCAAAGCATCGTCAATGGGGAGCAGGTCGAAAAACCTGATCATTGGCTACGTAATGGCAACATCTGGGAAATTGAACGTGCTGAATATACCCAGCGCATTAAGTTTGGTGGTCACACCGAAGTGCATACCAATGCCCAAGGTGTCAAAAAAACCGTTTGGTTGGATACCCACGATATTTTAGCGGTACCGTTTGATACGCCGATACCTGGTTTTCAGAATGGTACAGTGAATACCCTGCGCTTATGGAAAGCGGCTGCTCGCGAAGAGTTTGATTTACAGGAATTTAATGCTGGGGATTATGCCGAGTCTGTTGCCGCAAAAAATACGGCAGAAAACATCACCATGGTCTTATACCCGAATGATGCGAATGAAAACGGCAAAGCATTACGCTTACGCCAACAGTATTTTTTAGCGTCAGCCAGCTTGCAAGATGTCATTGCAAATTGGGTGGGTCGCCATGGCACGGACTTTAGCGAATTCGCAGCCAAAAATTGTTTTCAGCTCAATGATACGCACCCCAGTATTGCGGTCGCGGAATTAATGCGCTTATTGATTGATATTTACGATCTCGATTGGAAATCAGCCTGGGAAATTACGAGTAAAACCATGGCCTACACCAATCATACCTTATTGCCAGAAGCCTTGGAAAAATGGTCGGTTGGACTCTTTCAAGCATTATTGCCACGCTTGATGGAAATTATTTTTGAAATCAATGCGCATTTTCTTGCGGAAGTGTCTTCGCATTGGCCAGGTGATGTTGATCGTTTAAGACGTATGTCGATCATCGAAGAAGATCATGGTCAACAAGTACGCATGGCCTATTTAGCCATCGTGGGCAGTTATTCGGTCAATGGTGTTGCGGAATTACATTCCAAATTGTTGCAACAAGGCTTGTTTAAAGATTTCTACGAACTTTGGCCGCAGAAATTCAATAATAAAACCAATGGCGTTACACCAAGACGTTGGTTAGCGTCCTGTAATCCTGAATTGGCGAAATTAATTACGGATACTATCGGTGATGGTTGGATTACTGATTTATCAGAATTGCAAAAATTAAAACCGTTTGCTGACGATGCTAAGTTTCGTAAGCAATGGCAAGCAGTGCGTTTAGCGGCAAAACAACGTTTAATTGATTACAAACGTGAAGAATACGAAATTGAATTGAATGTGAATGCCTTGTTTGATGTACAAGTCAAACGTATGCACGAATATAAACGCCAGTTATTGAACGTTTTACATGTCATTCATTTATATAACCGCTTGAAACATGGTGATACGGCTAGCTGGACTGATCGTTGCGTGTTGATTGGCGGTAAAGCAGCGCCTGGTTATGTGATGGCGAAAAAAATTATTAAGCTGATTAATAACGTCGCACAAGTCATCAACTCAGATCCTGTCGTTGACGATAAATTAAAGCTAGTGTTTTTACCTAACTATCGCGTGTCAGCGATGGAAAAAATTTGTCCGGGTGCGGATTTATCCGAACAAATTTCCACTGCGGGTAAAGAAGCATCGGGTACCGGCAACATGAAGTTTATGATGAATGGTGCTTTGACGATTGGGACATTAGACGGTGCGAACATCGAAATCCGCGAAGAAGTTGGGGCAGAAAATTTCTTCTTATTTGGTTTAACCGAAGAAGAAGTGGAAGCTAAGCGTCATGATTATGACCCCGTCGCCATCATCCAAGCCGATCCAGATTTACAAGCGGTTATGAATTTACTGGAATGTGGGCATTTCAATCAATTTGAACCGGATATTTTCAATGATGTTATTGCAACTTTGAAAAGTCCGCATGATCCTTGGATGACGATTGCTGATTTTAGAAGCTATATCGATGCGCAAAAACAAGTCGAGTTAGCCTATCAAGATAAAGAGCAATGGACCAAAATGAGTATTCTCAATTGTGCGGCCAGTGGTAAGTTTTCCACGGATCGTACGATTTCTGAATACAATGACGGTATTTGGAAATTGACTCCGGTTAAAGTCTAACCCGCATTTAACAGCTAAGTCAGGCATCTATTACCGTGTTGCGTAATCGATGCCTACATTTTAAGGCGCGTTAAACTTCTTCACCCGCGCGGACGTCAAACTGAATTTTCCAGCGAGTGCCATCTTGCTGTGAAACGGCTTGTAATTCTAGCGTACCGACATCAGTGACGGCGGCACATAAATGGACGCGCACCACTTCACCGGCTTTACGACCTTCTTCGGGCAGAGTGATTTCAATTTCATCCAGCTCTTCCAATTCTTCCTCTGACCAATAATCCAAACGCGAACCGACTTGATCTTCGCGACGCACATTCGACGCAAAAAAGCGGAAACGCACGGGCTCACCGACCACCAAACCAAATTCATCATCGGGCAAGTTCTCTTCGCTACCTTCTTCCATGCCAAAGGGTGCAATACATAAGGCTTGAATCTCGGGGGGTAAGCCTGGAATTGCAGGCATCGCACTTTCAATACCCACATAATAGGATGCTGCCGTACCGCCTTTGATGCGCACACCATCGCCCTTACGCACATGCCCAAAATAGGCGGCACCCCGCGCGACGGCGAGATCTAAATCTGCGCCTGCAAGCAAACGTGCTTCTGGAGATTGCTCGTTACGTAGCCAGTCATTCAACACCTGCATTAGACGGGTAGCGAGCGCTTCCGCTTTTAATACCCCGCCATTAAATAATACGGCAGTAGGATGCAAGAAGCTGGCGTTGGGGGGCAAATTGACATCGGGCAGTTCGACAGAGGCGTTTACTTGCTTAGATAAAAACGCTGCTAAATGCCGGGTGATGGCTGCATCTTGGGCATAAGGTAAGCCTACAGAACGTAAACCCGCACGTGGCCGACTAAACGGCTTTTCAGTCACGGCAACTTGCGGTAAGAAGCCTTCGACTAAGACTCGGTTGACTTCTTCGCGAGTTAGCTCAGTGCGCAGCGTACCGCCAATCAACGACGAGCCGCGACTCGGGACTACCAACGGAACATTATCGACGTTAGTGTTGCTGAAGATTTTTTCTTTAGCATCGCGGCAGCCTTGGGTTAAGCCTTGAACTTGCCAGGGTTCTAAGCGTTTGCCCTCGACTTCTAATTTGGCTTTGAGCGTATAGGCCAAGGCCAAATCCATATTATCGCCGCCAAGCAAAATATGATCCCCAACTGCAATACGGGTCAGTTCGAGATTACCGTCATGTTGTGTAACTGCGATCAATGATAAGTCAGTGGTGCCTCCACCCACGTCTATCACCAAAATCACATCACCGACCTGCGCTTGTTTACGCCAATCGCCCTGACTACGTTCAATCCAACTGTACAAGGCAGCTTGTGGTTCTTCTAACAGAATTGCCTGTCCCAAGCCGACTGCACGGGCAGCTTCAACTGTTAACTCACGGGCGGCGGGATCAAAGGATGCTGGAACCGTAATCGTTACATCTTGTTGCGATAAGGGAGCTGCGGGAAACTTTTCCTGCCAAGCATCGTGCAAATGTTGTAAATAGGCTTTAGTCGCCGTAAAGGGTGAAACTTGGGCAACATCTTCTGGGGCATCAGGCGGTAAAATCGGAGCTTTGCAATCGACCCCAGCATGGCATAACCAGCTTTTAGCACTGGCAACTAAACGTAGCGGGGTTTTAGCGCCTAAATTACGTGCGATTTCACCCACCAAAAATTCTGGTTGCGGGGTCCAGGGAAGCGCAGTTGCGCCAGGAGCAATTTCAGCGGCATGTGCTTGGTATAAAAACGACGGTAATTGTAATTTGTCTTCCACAATCCCGGGCGAAGTTAACTGTGGAATTGCCATCACGGGTTGCTGATAGTTTTCTTCATAGACCTGACTTAAATCCACATAGGATAAGACGCAGTGGGTGGTACCTAAATCGATACCCACAGAGAATCTTGGTGCGCCATCCGTAGACGACACCACGGCATGCTCTTGCGACGATGAACTAGGAGCCATAGGAGGACTCTCAATGGCTGAGTTAGGGCCCGAAGTATCAGGTGCTGGCGTCTCTAAAGAGGGAGGATTGACTTCAGTCGCAGCATTTGGCTGAGTTGGTTTAGTTTCAGGCGGTGTTAAGCTTGATTTTACATGATCAAATAAGCCCATTACAGTTCTACCTCGGCAGGTGCCACAATTTTTGCATTATGTCCTTGAGTTAATTTCGGCAGCCGAATGTCCGTTACCTGCCAACCTTTATGAATCAAGGTTCCCGTAAATGGGGGTTGTCCAACAATATTTCCGGTTAAGCGAACCTGGGTGGCATCAAAGTCTTTTGCTAAAGTCAGTTTACTACCTTCAGCCTCAGCGCGGACCGAGCTCAACGTAAAATGTTCGTTAATGGCTTTGACACAGCCTGCATGAACGACACGGGCAGCAATACCCACATCGGCATCACCAAACGCCCCCACATCCTCTTGAATAAAATCAATAAAACGGGCTTCCTTTTGTAACAAAGCCAGTAATTGTAAAGCTGCATCTGGTGTTGCTTCTTTCAAAATAATCGGTTCCGGGGCAGGGGCTTGCACAATTTTTTCAACTTCGACAATTTTCTCGACTATTCTAACTTCCGGCTGTGCAGGGGGGGCTTGGACCACGGGGGCAATTACTTCCGGTTTTCTCCGCGCCAAGCTAATGACCATGATCAGAAGCAAAACAATGAGTAACAGTGCCAATACCAAGACGGTGCCTGCAAGACAGACGTGCCATAAATCCAAGGTCGTCGGTTGCAAAGATAAATCAATAGCAAATTCAGTATTCATAAATTCAGGTGATGATTTTAATTATTATTATTTTAATCAGTGAGTTAGACCGATCATAGAACAAGCGTGCGGCTATTATTTTCCAGACGCTTTACGTGCGGCATCGTTAAACATTAATTGTTGCAATACAGCGCGGGTGGTTTGGATACGCATTTGTTTTAAATGTCTATCTGCCACGACTTCGGGTACTTCTTGATCCAAATACACTTCCCGCATATCAGCTAATACCGACTCACAACTTTTAATTATGCTATCGGTAGCGTGGCGCGAATCTACCTTCACGTAATCAGATTTTTTCATTTCCTCCATCACGCATTTGTTATATTCATATTTAGCCATTTGGATTTTTTTAATGGTTTCCTCGCTGAGTGACGTATTTTGCCATTCGCTTTTTTTAGCTTCTTCTGGTTTGGCATCTTCAGCAAAAGCTGAATAACTAGCCATCAACAACAGTGTCCAAATTAATATTTTCATTTTTTTTATCCCATGCATTAACAGTCTGTGCTTTTAATTTTACGCGAACTGTGTAAATAATGCACAATTCACTCACATCACTTTATACTTGGGTTGTAATTCCAGAATTCAAGCGTCTTAAAGTAATAACTCCGAATACCGAACAATCAGCTCGCAGCGTTTTATGTACAAATACGAAGGTCAATTACTGCATGAATCTCATGATGATGACGGCATCTTGGAAGTCATCGAAACCCAAGGCGTACGCTCGCTGCACTTTGGCTCTCCCGCTCGACAAAGCAGTATGCGGTTAATTGCCCCGGATATTTTAGAACTCAGCTATGTGCGTGCCATGATGGCCTGGTTGCTGTTTACCGATGCGCCTGAGAAAGTGTTGATCATTGGTTTGGGTGGGGGATCTATTACCAAATATCTGCTGCATCATTTCGAGCAAGTGCAGATTAAAGCGGTGGAATATCGCAAAAGCGTAGTGAAAATCGCGCGTAGTCATTTTGAACTGCCGTTGGACCCACGTTTGAAAATTATCATCGAGGATGGCGGTTTATATGTTCGACAACGTAGTGAAAGTTTAGAAAATCAATTTAATTTATTGATTTTAGATGCCTTCGACCATGAAGGCATGGCGGAATCCTTATGTAATCCCGCTTTTTTTGATGCCTGTAAAAACGTCCTACGTAGCGATGGGATTTTAATTCTCAACTTATGGCGCTCAGATAAGGCATTGTTTGATAAAATATCCTGGTGGCTAGGGCAAAGTTTTAATGCCCGCCTGTTGTTTTTACCCGTCCCCGACAAAGGTAATATTATTGGATTTGCTTTTGCTGAAAATGTGGCTTGTTGCTCCATGAAACGCTTGCGTGAACGTGCCCAGCAACTAGAAGCATGCCACCAAATCGAATTTTCCGCATTTTTACGGGAATTCAAACGCCATAACATTCATTCGACCAGTAAAATAATCACTTCATGAGCATGATACCCGCAAGTACCGCCAACCTCTTCAGTTATCGGAAATATTGGGCCAAACGTTTTGGACCCGCCAAAGAACTCCCGATGTCGCGCACAGAAATGCAGCAATTGGGGTGGGACAGCTGCGATATTATCTTAGTTACGGGAGATGCTTATATTGATCATCCCAGTTTTGGTATGGCGTTAATTGGTCGTTTACTCGAAGCTCAAGGGTTTCGCGTGGGTATTATTTCTCAGCCTGACTGGACCAGTGCCGAAGCTTTTCGCGTGCTGGGTAAACCCAATCTTTTTTTTGGGGTGACTGGCGGCAATATGGATTCCATGGTCAACCGTTACACCTCGGATAAAAAAATTCGTTCTAATGATGCCTACACCCCAGAAGGTGCGGCGGGCAAACGCCCTGACCGTGCGGTCAACGTGTATTCGCACCGTTGTCGCGAGGCTTTCAAAGACGTTCCGATTATTATTGGTGGCATCGAAGCTAGTTTGCGGCGGATTGCGCATTATGATTATTGGTCTGATACCGTGCGCAAATCGGTGCTCTTAGATTCAAAGGCGGATTTATTAGTTTATGGGAATGCCGAGCGCCAAATTGTCGAAATTGCCC
This sequence comes from Methylococcaceae bacterium, assembly GCA_005779525.1. GTDB lineage: Bacteria > Pseudomonadota > Gammaproteobacteria > Methylococcales > Methylomonadaceae > SXIZ01. The sequence continues at coordinate 519 of SXIZ01000060.1, read as the reverse complement.
ATCGTTTAGCCGCTGGCGAGCCGATCAGTGCCTTAACTGGCATTCGTGGTACGGTACATTTTGTCAAACAACTTCCTACGGATTGGGCGATAAAATACTCAACTGAAATTGATAAGCCTGGACATCTCAGTCTGCCGCAGAATCCTTATCAAGAAGAACCTGCCTGTGCTATTGCTCCAGCAGAAAGTACCTTGTCATCTGGCGAGCAACCTATTAGCTTTAGCCCCAAAATGGCCAAGCAAATGTTGCGTGAGCATACCGTCATCATGCTGCCGAGTTACGAAAAAGTGAAGGATGATCCGATACTCTATGCGCATGCTTCTCGTGTCATGCATGGTGAAACCAATCCTGGCAATGCCCGAACCTTGGTGCAACAACATGGACAGCGTTGGGTCTGGATTAACCCGCCGCCTATACCATTAAGCACTCCAGAAATGGATGGCGTATTTGACCTACCCTATTCCCGCATACCGCATACGCGTTACGGCAAAGCAAATATCCCAGCATTTGAAATGATCC
>SXIZ01000059.1 GCA_005779525.1 Methylococcaceae bacterium | reverse complement strand
GCTGTTAAAATATCATCACAACTTGCTGAAGCCAGTTGGCTGCTAAGTGCTAAAACTGCTACGGATGCCGCTAATATTGTCATTTTTTTCATAAGTAATCAAACCCCTTAATTATTTTTAGTTATATTGAATTTTGATAAATAAAGCAGATGCTTGCATAAAACATCGTATACAAATACCAACTTTAAGTCGGCATCGGGCATAATTCTAGTTCAAAAATAAACTCTGCGCACATTTACCTTGCAGAAATAGGGTGAATCTGACGGTGGTTGAGCTAGCTTGCTGAATTACTGAAAGCTTGCTTTATTGAACCTAAGTTCTAACAGCGCAAAACAAAATAATTAGTTTTATCAAGTTTAAATAAAATAATGTTATACTGCAAGGTTACTTATTGAGATTTTAGGTGTGGTTTATGCAAATTATTCAGGAAGCATTGACTTTTGATGACGTGTTATTAGTGCCTGCGCATTCGACTGTGTTACCGCGCGATGTAGACATTAGAACCCAGTTGACGCGTAATATCAGTCTGAATATTCCACTTATTTCTGCCGCAATGGATACGGTGACTGAAGCACGCCTTGCGATAGCAATTGCACAAGAAGGTGGTATCGGTATCATCCATAAAAATATGACCGCCGAACAGCAAGCGCGAGAAGTGCGTTTTGTTAAAAAATATGAAAGTGGGGTGATTAAAGATCCGATTACCGTCTCTCCCCGAGCCAGTATTCGTGATGTCATGGCCTTAACCCGGGCAAAAAATATTTCCGGGGTACCCGTGGTCGATGGTGATGAGTTAGTTGGGATCGTCACCAGTCGGGACTTACGCTTTGAGACGCGCTTTGATGAGCCGGTGTCTAAAATCATGACTCCCAAAGAGCGTTTGGTGACGGTCAGTGAAAATGCCAGCCACAAAGAAGCAATTGCACTGTTGCATCAACATCGCATTGAAAAAATTCTGGTGGTCAACGATGCTTTTTGTTTGCGCGGCATGATTACCGTCAAAGATATCCAAAAAGCCAAAGACAATCCGCAGGCGTGTAAAGATTCGCAAGAGCGTTTACGCGTGGGCGCTGCTGTCGGCACGGGTGCAGGCACTGAGGAACGTGTCGCTGCCTTGGTCGAGGCTGGGGTAGATGTCATCATCATTGACACTGCACACGGACATTCCCAAGGCGTGTTGGATCGGGTGCGTTGGGTGAAACAAAATTATCCAGACTTGCAAGTGATTGGTGGCAATATCGCCACCGCGGAAGCCGCACTAGCTCTGGCTGCAGTAGGTGCAGACGGTGTAAAAGTCGGTATCGGGCCAGGTTCGATCTGTACCACTCGAATTGTCGCAGGCGTGGGTGTACCGCAAATGACGGCGATTAATAATGTGGCCGAAGCCTTAAAAGGCACAGGTATTCCATTAATTGCCGACGGCGGAATCCGTTATTCTGGAGACGTGGCCAAAGCTCTCGCGGCAGGCGCGTATTCGGTCATGTTGGGTGGCTTATTTGCAGGTACTGAAGAAGCGCCTGGTGAAGTTGAATTATATCAAGGGCGTTCTTACAAATCCTATCGTGGTATGGGTTCGTTAGGCGCTATGGCGCAACAACAAGGCTCGAGCGATCGTTACTTTCAAGAAGATACCGATGCCGTCGAAAAACTGGTGCCTGAAGGGATTGAAGGGCGAGTGCCCTATAAAGGAACGTTGACAGCGATTATTCATCAGTTATTAGGTGGAGTGCGTTCTAGCATGGGTTATACCGGCAGCAACACCATTTATCATCTACATGAAAAAGCGCAATTTGTGCGGGTCACCAATGCAGGAATGCGTGAAAGTCATGTGCACGATGTCACCATTACCAAAGAAGCACCGAATTATCGGATGGATTAATGCCGTTGTCGGAGAATAGTGTATCTGCATCAATGTAGCCTAAGTGCTGCTGCTGAACTCTATTCTCTTTGAATACGCCTTAGCTTCACCCTAAAGTTTATTTTTCGAATATAAAGGTTTTTTTGCCGTGAGCACTCCACATTTAGCTGATATACATTCGCACAAACTCCTGATTCTGGATTTTGGTTCGCAATACACACAACTAATAGCTAGACGCATCCGTGAAATCGGCGTGTACTGTGAGATCTACTCCTGTGATTGCAGTGCAGAAGAAATTCAACAATTTGCCCCCAATGGCATTATCCTTTCCGGCGGACCAGAAACTGTTACCAGTCAAGATACGCCGCGTGCTCCTAACAGCGTATTTGAGCTAGGTGTCCCCGTGTTGGGTATTTGTTATGGCTTGCAAACCATGACCGAACAATTAGGCGGAAAAGTCGAAAGCTCTGGACACCGCGAATTTGGCTATGCGCAAATTCGCGCGCATGGACATTCGCGTTTACTCGTCAATATTGAAGATCATACGTCAAGTGAAGGTTATGGTTTATTAGACGTGTGGATGAGTCATGGTGATCGCGTCGTCGAATTACCTGCTGGATTTATCAGCATTGCAAGTTCAGACGGCGCCCCGATTGCAGGCATTGCCAATGAAGACAAAAAATTGTACGGCTTACAATTCCATCCCGAAGTCACCCATACCCGTCAAGGTGGTCGCATCTTAGAACGTTTTGCGTTGGACATTTGCCAGTGTGCTGCGAACTGGACTGCCAGCAATATTATTGAAGACAGCATTCAGCAAGTACGTGAAAAAGTAGGCAATGATCAAGTCATACTCGGATTATCTGGGGGTGTTGATTCTTCCGTCGTCGCCGCCTTACTGCATCAGGCTATTGGTGAGCAACTGACGTGCGTCTTTGTCGATACTGGCTTGTTACGCTTACACGAAGGCGATCAGGTTATGGCAATGTTTGCCCAGCATATGGGCATCAAAGTCATCCGCGTCAACGCTGCTGAGCGCTATTTTGCAGCCTTAGCAGGCGTCAGCGATCCCGAGCAAAAACGCAAAATCATTGGTAATTTATTTATCGAAATCTTCGATGCCGAAGCTGCCAAACTCACCGATGCTAAATGGCTGGCGCAAGGCACCATTTATCCCGATGTCATTGAATCCGCGGGCGCTAAGAGTGGCAAAGCGCATTTAATTAAATCGCACCACAACGTGGGCGGCTTACCCGAAAATATGACCCTCAAACTGGTTGAGCCTTTACGCGAATTATTTAAAGATGAAGTCAGAAAACTGGGCCTACAGTTAGGTCTACCCTATGACATGATTCATCGTCATCCGTTTCCAGGACCGGGTCTGGGAGTTCGCATCCTCGGCGAAGTCAAAGCGGAATATGCCGACATTTTAAGACAAGCCGACGCCATCTTTATCGAAGAACTCTATCGTCAAGACCTGTATCACAAAGTCAGCCAAGCCTTTGCCGT
>SXIZ01000058.1 GCA_005779525.1 Methylococcaceae bacterium | reverse complement strand
CTCAGTCTGTGGTTAGATAAGGAGCAATTATTGAATACGGTTAACTAAGAAATGCTATGTTTAGAGTGCTAAGAGATTGCTTTGTCCGCTAAAATAATTATCCTGAGTGTTAGGTTTGGGCAGTATAAAAAGTTAGATTCTGGGTGTTTAACGCAGATCAGGAATTGCCGCTAAAAATTGTGTACTGTTCAGGAACCCAATTACTCGGGAGCTAGTGATTTCATGTTGTTGCTTGTCAAAAAACAACGTTGCGGGAGGGCCAATGAGTTGAAAGCGTTGCAACAAAGCTTGATCTGCAGCCGAATTTTGGGTGACATCGGCTTTAAGTAGCACAAAACCGCTTAAGCGTTCTTGCACTTGGGGGTCGGTATAGGTGTAAGCTTCCATTTCTTTACAAGAGATACACCAATCAGCATAAAAATCCAGCATTACAGGTTTTTGTTCAGCGCTGGCTTGGGCAAGCAGGTGGTCCAATTCAGCAGAGGACTGCACCGGCTGAAATTGTAAGCCGGGTTTGTTATTGGTGTTTGCGTTCGCACTAGCGTTTTGCAACGGACTCAGTGGGTTGGAATTGCCCATGCTGACACCTAGTAATAATACGACTCCGTAGATCAGCATGATGACCCCGATGCCTTTAAAGAATCGACTCCAGTTTGAAGCGTGATCCGGTAGGGGGTCTAGGGCGCGTAAATACATAGCGGGGACGATTAACAGGCAGGCCCAGAGTAGCATGGTGATGGCGGCAGGCAAGATCCGGTCTAACATCCATACCGCAACAGCGAGCATAATCACCCCAAAAACCGCTTTGGTCGCATTAAGCCAGTGCCCTGCTTTGGGTAAGAGTTTTCCTGCAGATGCGCCTAAAATTAATAAGGGGACCCCCATACCTAAGCCCATCATAAACAGTGCGGCTCCGCCCAGCAAGGCATCGCCCGTTTGCCCAATATAAATTAAAGCCCCGGCTAATGGTGCTGCGACGCAGGGGCCGACGATTAGGGAGGCTAAGCTGCCCATGATGGCCGCTCCCCAATAGGAGCCATTACGAAATTTCTCACTTGAGTTATGGAGTTTGGCCTGTAAAAATTTGGGGAGTTCTAAGTGATAAAAGCCGAACATCGAGAGCGCTAAAATCACAAAAATGCCGCTAAATAAGCCAATAATCCAGGGCTGTTGAAAGGTGGCCTGCAAGTTGCTGCCAAAAAGTGCGGCTAAAATGCCAAAACCCGTGTAGGTTACGGCACCTGCGACTACGTAACTCAATGAAAGTAAAAAAGCCGTTTTGGTAGTGACTTCACGACCCTTGCCGACAATGATGCCGGATAAAATCGGGATCATAGGAAAAATACACGGGGTAAAGGCGAGTAATACGCCAAAGCCAAAAAAACTGATTAAGGTCAGCGCAAAACTATCGGTTTTTAAGGCGCTAATAATCTGGTCTTGATCTGAGCGAGGAGTATGCTCGCTGACTGCTAGGCTTGTGGCTGCAGGTAGCGTTAAGGCAATACTTTGTTTAATTGGCGGATAGCAGACGCCACGCTCCGCACAGCCTTGAAAGCCAGCGTGCAACATGACTTCCTGCATCGCATTGTTCGAGCGATCTAGGGGGACGTCAAATTCCAGGGTGTGGAAAAAAATTTCGACGTCACCAAAGGCTTCGTCATGTCTTGCTTGACCATGCGGTATTTGATAACTCCCCAATTTGACCGCATTTTCAGAAGTTTCTAGGCTGAGTGTGGTTTTCTCGCGATATAGATAATAGCCATCAGCAATCAGCCAGTTGACATGCAGTGTCTGTGCATCTTTCACGAAGGCACTGAATTGAAAAGCCTGTTCTGCTGGTAATAGTGAATCTTGGGGTAGGCTCGAATGCACTAATTGCTGCAATAAATCCGAAGCTGCGTTTGTTTGTGCGGGAAGAGCAATGTCTAAAATGGCTTTCTGTGGCGGATAACACACACCCACATCAGCACAGCCTTGGTGAGTGACTTTAATTTTAAAGCTACTCAAGTGACTGTTCTGCTTGATAGGTAAAGTGACGGTGACCTGTTCACGATAAATCAGCATTTCGCCAAAATTGGGGTCGTGTTTAGGCTGCGCTGCAGGAAGATTGAGCGCGCCTAATTCGATTTCAGGTGCTAACGAGCTGACCTGAATTTTGTCGCGATATAAATAGTAGCCAGGGCTGATTTGCCAGCGTAATTCTAGAGTAGAGGATGAGAGTGCTTGCGCAGTCACGGTGAATGCCTGCTCGGGGCGTAACAAACCTTCTGCACCCAGTGCGTAGGCTGAATTAATGCATAAATAGCACAGGCATAAAACGATAAAATTTAGGAAATGGGATTTTAAATTACGCATCGCTAACAAAGAAGAGGGCATGACAGTCATGGTTTGGGTGAAGAGGGTTACGTTAAAGTACAGTCACGAGTTTGCTTATTATAATGCATGCGCTTAAGTGGGCTGAAATTTAAAGCTGCTTAATGAAGGCTTTAGTCAATATATGCGATAATTGTCGATTTTCAAATATTCGGCTAAGACAATATCCGCTCTTTTAGTTTAGCCAATACAAAGCATTAACGATTAATTAGGAGTACTAACATGGCTGCATTAGTTGGCATAATCATGGGCTCGACCTCGGATTGGGATACCATGCAATTTGCGACTGAAACGCTAGATAAATTGGTGATCCCGTATACGGTTGAGGTCGTGTCCGCTCATCGCACCCCAGATAAGTTATTTCAATATGCTGAAACAGCAGAAAGTAAGGGCTTAGAAGTCATTATTGCTGGTGCTGGTGGGGCGGCGCATCTTCCCGGGATGACTGCAGCCAAAACGCTACTGCCCGTTTTAGGCGTGCCAGTGCAGTCTAAGGCACTCAATGGCATGGATTCGTTATTGTCGATTGTGCAAATGCCTGCGGGTATTCCTGTGGGTACTTTGGCAATCGGTAAGGCGGGTGCCGTGAATGCGGCGTTACTCGCTGCAGCTATTATCAGTAACAAGCACCCAGAATATCGTGAAGCATTAAACCAATTTAGAAATGCACAAACAGAAAGCGTTCTGGCACAGCCAGATCCGCGTGGAGACAAACTATGAAGCTCGGAATTTTAGGCGGAGGGCAATTAGCCAGGATGCTTGCCTTGGCGGGGTATCCCTTGGGTGTGGAATTTGTGGTGTTAGATCCTTCTGCAGAGGCATGTGCAACCCACGTGTGTGAGCACCTGCTGGGAGATTATCACGACACCGCGTTATTGGCTGAGCTAGCAGAAAGAGCGGATGTCGTGACCTATGAGTTTGAGAATGTTCCTGCAGAAGTTGCGGAGTTTTTAGCGGCGCACACGGTGGTCCATCCTGCGCCCAAAGCGTTAGCGGTAGCGCAGGATCGCTTGATCGAGAAAAATTTTCTGCGCGATTTAGGCATTCCGACGCCGAGTTATGCCGCGGTGGATAGCCTCGCGGAATTAGAACAGCTGATGCCCGAAATTGGCTGGCCAGCAATTCTTAAAAGCCGCACCCAAGGGTATGATGGCAAAGGGCAGTCGGTATTACGTTCAACTGCAGATTTGGCTGCGGCGTGGGAATTGTTGCAAGGCGTGCCCGCTATCGTTGAAGGTTTTGTGGATTTTACACGGGAAATTTCAATTATCGCGGTACGCAATGTCGCTGGAGAAGTGGTGTTTTATCCGGTTTCAGAAAACTTGCATCGTGGCGGTATTTTGCGGGTCTCCGAATGTCGTATGGACGACCCGATGCAGCAACTGGCGCAGGATTATGTTGCCCGTTTGGTGACTGCGTTGGATTATGTGGGGGTATTAGCCTTGGAGTTGTTTGAGGTTGATGGTCAGCTCGTTGCCAATGAATTTGCACCCCGAGTACACAATTCTGGACATTGGACTATTGAAGGGGCAGAGACCAGTCAATTTGAAAATCATGTGCGTGCGGTACTAGGCTTGCCTTTAGGTTCTACTGCGCCCGTGGGGCATGCTGCGATGGTGAATTTTATTGGCGGGGTTCCTACAACCGAACGTTTGTTAAAGGTCGCCGACAGTCATGTGCATTTGTACGCTAAAGCGTCACGTAAAGGGCGTAAAGTTGCGCATGTTACGGTGCGCGCAAACTCTATCGACGGGTTAACCGCCGCCGTTTCGGAATTGGCGAGATTGGCGGATCAAGTCGATGATTCCTAATAAGTAATATAGGTAGATATGAGTATGAAAACGGTAATGATCACTGGCGCTAACCGGGGTTTAGGCTTGGAATTTGCCAAACAATACGCAGCTGAAGGGGTAAAGGTTATTGCCTGTGCACGTCAGCTTGCAAGCGCTACAGCGCTGACGTCTTTGGCACAACAGTATTCTAATGTGACCTTGGAAACTTTAGATGTTGCTGATTTTCAGCAAATTGATCACTTAGCGCAAAAGCTAGCAGGCACCGCTATCGATATTTTGATCAATAATGCTGGCGTATACGGCGATACTGCGGCGCATAGTTTTGGGCATCTAGATTATTTGGCATGGATGGACACGCTGCGGATTAATACCTTAGCGCCCGTTAAAATGGCAGAGGCATTTTTAGAGCATCTGCAATTAAGCAATACCAAATTATTGGTGGCGATTAGCAGCATGATGGGCAGTATGGCAGATAATACCAGTGGGGGTAGTTTGCTCTACCGTTCGAGCAAAGCAGGCTTAAACGCTTCCATGAAATCCTTAGCGTTGGATTTACAACAGCATCAGATTGGGGTATTGATTTTTCATCCGGGTTGGGTGTTGACCGATATGGGTGGACCGAATGCCTTAATCCAGAGTCCAGAGAGTATTCAAGGCATGCGCGAGCAAATCGCTAGGTTTGAAATGGCGCAGAGCGGAAGTTTTATCAAATATAATGGGCAAGTGATGCCATGGTAAGTCTGTGACTGATCCGGTAATTATTGGCTGGGATATTGGTGGTGCGCACGTCAAAGCCGCTAAGATAGATGTTACAGGTCGCTTATTACAAGTAGAACTGCACGCCTGTCCATTATGGTTGGGCTTAGAGCAGCTGCATACCGCGGTTGCGCAAGTGCAACTCGCTTTCAAATGCACTCCGGCGCAACATGTCATCACTATGACGGGTGAATTGGTGGATTTATTCGCCAATCGTGAACAAGGGGTGCGGGAAATTTTGGTGGTTTTAGCCACGCTACTCGGTGAGCAGATTTATGTATTTGCGGGCGCTAAAGGTATCTTGCCTTTGGCTCGTGTAGAAACGCAGCATTACTTAGCTATTGCGTCTGCCAATTGGCTGGCGACCGCCACGTTTGCCGCTCAGCATCGACCACAGGGCATGTTAGTCGATATTGGCAGTACCACCTCCGATTTGCTGCTATTTAAGCAGGGTGAAGTGTGTGTAAGTGGTTACAGTGATTTTGAACGCTTGCGCTCAGGAGAGCTCATTTATACCGGGGTGATCAGAACGGCCGTCATGGCGGTGGCTCAGCAGGCTTACTTTCAAGGGCAGATGCAAGAACTGATGGCCGAATATTTTGCAACTATGGCAGATGTTTATCGACTCACTGGGGAATTGCAAGAGCAACATGATCAAACTGCAACTGCCGATGGTACAGAAAAAACTCCGCAAGCCAGTGCTAGGCGCTTAGCGAGAATGACGGGTTATGATTTTATCGAGTCCGATATGCCTGTATGGCAGGAGTTTGCTCGACAGCTGCGCCAAAAACAATGGCAAAAGTTGCTTGACGCGTGTACCCGTCAATTATCCCGGGTATCCATGCATGCGCCGTGTTTAATAGGCGCGGGTGTCGGGCGGTTTTTGGTGCAGGATTTAGCACAATACCTAAGCTGCGAGTACATCGATTTTGCGACATTATTGCAAGCAGAGACTCAAGATTTGCAGCTTGCTGGAAGTGATTGTGCACCCGCGGTGGCTTTGGCGTGTATGTTTGCGCAAAAGTAAAATAACATCTGTAAGGATTTAATTTTATCCGTATGAAATATAAATGATTTTATGTTTTTTGCTTGGCTTGGGAATGTCTTGCTCCCCAAAGCGATGCAAACCGATTTAACTAAAATGCAAAATGATTTTGACACAAAACTTACATCATGATATAAATTGCACGTCGTTTCGAAAGACAGATTCATCGACAAACGGTTTATGGTTTTTGACTATAGGCCTTCCCTTTTGGAGAAGGGTTTACTAATAATAATTAATCCTAGAGGATACTAAAATGGCAGAAGCACAAGAAAAAGATAACATGTGGTTGTGGATTGGTGTAATCATCGCTGGTATCGTACTGTTAGCAGTATTATTAAAACAAGATGAAACAAAACATCTTGAAATGAAAGGCGCTAAAGTAACAGAAGCAGCTGCTCAAGCGGCTCTAGAAAAAACCAAAAAACTGAATAACGTTTTCGAATAAATCGAAAGCAGTTGAGTTGAAAAAACCCTCTCATGGTTTAACCTTGAGAGGGTTTTTTATTGCCCGAAGGTTTGCTGCTTTAGTCGCGTATTGCTGAGTTTTAAACTCAGATCTTAGGATTAAGTAGCAAGTGATAGCGGCGAAAATAGGCTAGCTGGTTTAGTTCGGCAGTAATTCTCTATAGTTAGCACGATAATATAACAGTGGATCGCCGCTTCTACAGGTGGTCGCGAGTACTTCGCCAATTACAACCCAATGGGTGCCCGCGCGGACTTGTTGCGTCACTTTACATTCCAGTGATGCGATACATTCATCCAGCACAGGCACGTCATTAATGCCTTTATGCCACGCGACACTGGCAAAACGTTCCGCTTCACTAGCTCCCCCGGCAAAGGCGTTAGATGTCGCTTGTTGCTGCGTAGAAAGTAAATTCACTGCAAAATGTTGGCTTTCTTGAATACCCGCGGCGGTGAGTGCCGCATCATTTAAACACACCAAAATTTGAGCGGGATTCGCGGAAACGCTGCAAAATGAGGTGGCGGTCATGCCGAGTAGACCGTGAGTGGCGGAATCCGTAGTGACTACGGTGACCCCGCTTGCCCAATATTGCAGAACTTGTTTAAATTCATCTGCATTGATAGTCATGGTTTTACCTTCTTGATTGAGATTAATCGATTAAACACTTAAAGTTCACGCGTTGCGCTAAATTTTATATCGGGCCAGCGTTCTTCCGTCAGCTGTAAATTGACGCGGCTGGTGGCTAAATACACTAAATAGCCGCCGCCATCTTCGCCGAGATTGTCAAAATTTTTACGTTTAAATTCTTCTAATTTGGCGGCGTTGCTAGAGCTGACCCAGCGAGTCGTGCTGATATTAACGTTATCGTAAGCGCATTCGACGTTATATTCATCTTTTAAGCGAAATGCGGTGACATCAAATTGTAGTACACCCACGGCACCTAAAATAAGGTCATTGTTTTTTAAAGGCTTAAATAATTGGGTTGCACCTTCTTCGGTCAGTTGCACCAAACCTTTTTGCAACGCTTTCGCGCGCAATGGATCTTTAAGCACCACCCGGCGAAATAATTCGGGGGCGAAGTAGGGAATGCCGCCGTACTTTAATTTTTCACCTTGGGTAAAGGTATCGCCAACTTGGATGGTGCCATGATTATGTAGGCCGATAATATCTCCGGGATAAGCTTCCTCGACGCTATTGCGTGAGTCTGCTTGAAAGGTGATAGCATTCGCAACTTGCACGTTTTTGCCAATACGTACATGGGTTAATTTCATACCTTTATCAAATTTACCCGAACACACGCGCAAAAACGCCACGCGATCGCGGTGTGCAGGGTCCATATTGGCTTGCACTTTAAACACAAAACCGCTGAAATTTTCCTCTTCAGGATGAACTGTACGCTGCTCTGCTTCGCGAGGACGAGGTGCAGGAGCATATTCGGCAAAGGCATCCAGCAACTCTAAAATCCCAAAATTGTTAATTGCGGAGCCAAAAAATACCGGGGTTAAATGCCCTTTGAGATACGCCTCTAAATCAAATTCATGGCTAGCACCTTGGACCAGATCAATTTCATCCCGCAGTTCCTGAGCCTGAATCCCAAGCAGTTCATCCAATTTGGGGTTGTTTAAGCCTTTAATCACTTCCGCCTCGGCTATCTTACCGCCGTGTTGTGCGCTGAATAAGTGAATTTCGTCTTTGTAGAGATGATAAACACCCTTAAAGCGTTTGCCCATACCAATTGGCCAAGTCATGGGCGCACATTTAATTTTGAGTACCGTTTCGACTTCGTCCATCAGTTCAATCGGTTCACGCCCTTCTCGGTCTAATTTATTAATAAAGGTTAGAATTGGCGTGGTACGTAAGCGGCAAACTTCCATTAATTTTATGGTTCTGTCCTCGACACCTTTCGCAACGTCAATCACCATTAAGGCGGAATCGACTGCCGTTAGGGTGCGATAAGTCTCTTCCGAGAAATCTTCATGCCCTGGGG
>SXIZ01000057.1 GCA_005779525.1 Methylococcaceae bacterium | reverse complement strand
ATTAGAGCCGGAGCTCATGATGACCTTATCATCATTAAGTTCAAAATTGGAATCCGTACCTTTAAAGTCGAAGCGACTGCCAACTTCTTTATTGGCTTGATCGATCGCGTTTTTGAGTTCGTGTTTGTCAAATTCAGAAATTATGTCAAATGAAGGCATAGTTGTTACTGGGTTAGTTAAAGGTGCGCTATTTTACAATGCTTTGTACTGCTTGATGACTTCTGTGATGGCTTGGATGCGCAGTTGCCGGATGGCTTCTCCGATTTCGGCACCTTGATACGCTCCGCTGACAATGGTAGCTGTATCAACACTGGCGCCAGCATGTGCGGCTTGTTTCACTATTTGGGCTTGTGGATAAGGCTGACTTTCTAATCCCAAGCGTCCACGGGCGTCGGCTTCACAGGCGAGTAAAAAATCATCCAAATGACTTTTACCTTTGAATGCACCGAGCTTAGTAAGCATATCGGTCAGGGTAGAGGCTTTCAATTCACGGCTTTTATGGCAATGCGTATGAAACTGCATAACTTGTTTGGCAAGCACTTTACAGTGATTAGGGACGCGTATGCGTGTACATAAAGTTTCCAATAATGGTAAGCCCGCCGTTTCATGTCCATAATGATGCGGAAGATTGTCTTTGGGAGAAGTGGCTTTGCCTAAATCATGCACTAAGGTGGCAAAGCGCACTTCAATTTTAGGGGACAACAGCGCCGCTTGTTCCAATGCCATTAAGACATGCACCCCGGTATCTATTTCTGGATGGTATTTTTCGGGCTGGGGCACACCAAACAAGGTATCAATTTCAGGAAAAATACGTGCTAATGCACCACAGGCTTGTAAGGTATAAAAGAACGCACTCGGGGTGTTTTCAAGCAAGGCTTTACTGAGCTCTGCCCAAACACGTTCTGGCACTAAATGATCGACTTCGCCACTGTCCACCATGGTTTGCATTAACTGCAGCGTCTCAGGGGCTATTTTAAAGTTGAGATAGGCATAGCGCGCCGCAAAACGGGCGATACGCAGAATACGTACCGGGTCTTCAACAAACGCAGGCGACACATGGCGCAGCCAGCGTTGTTGTAAATCGTATTGTCCTTGATACGGGTCGATAATACGGCCATCATCCGTCATCGCCATAGCATTGATGGTTAAATCACGACGTAATAAATCCTCTTCCAGGCTGACATCGGGTGCGGTATACACACTAAAGCCTTTATAGCCAGGCGTGGTTTTACGCTCGGTTCGAGCTAGGGCGTATTCTTCGTGGGTGTCGGGATGTAAAAATACCGGAAAATCTTTCCCTACAGGCAAAAATCCCAGGCGCAGCATACTGGCGGGAGTTTCCCCGATAACTACCCAGTCTTTTTCAGTGACAGGTCGCTGAAGTAATAGGTCGCGCACCGCGCCGCCTACGAGAAATGCTTGCATGCAAGTAACAATGGAGTAGTTTGATAATGCTATAGCATAAAAGCTTGCAGGCTAGACTGCAAGTAGCGGCTAATACACACTCGCCCAGCTTAGGGCAGTGTTCCAGGCACAGAGTGTAGCCCTAGCCACCGAGCAGGTCTGAAATCCGTCAAGCGACTTTGGGCAGCGCGGTACAGTGAGTCAAATATGCCAAGAACATTATCCAACAGGCTGCATTAATCCACTGCTCTAGCGCACTAGGGGGGCAGGCGGAGTACCACGGCCCTCAGTCGAATTATGCATTAACCCGGCAAACGCTGGGAAGTAGTGCTCAAAATATTAAAATATATAAAAATCGGCTATAGGAGTATGATTCAGTTTACGCTCAAACTAATCACAAGGAGTCAATTATGAGTGTCATCATGCAAGCGTTTTTTTGGGATTGTCCGAAAGCCACCCAACAAGAATATAATTGGTGGAACCATGTGCAACAACAACTTCCGCAACTCGCTGAGGTTGGATTCACGGCCTTATGGCTACCGCCAGTGCATAAGGCCGCCAATTTATTTGGTCCCTCGATGGGATACGATCCCTATGATTATTATGATTTGGGAGATTTTGATCAGAAAGGTAGTCGTAAAACTTGGTTCGGTGATGGTGCGGAATTAAAGCAGCTGATTTTGACGGCGCATCAGCAGCAAATGCAGGTGTATGCAGATATGGTGATCAATCATAATTGTGGTGGCGATGCCCAGGAGGTGAACCCGATTGATGGTCAAAGCCGTTGGACGTTATTTAATCCAGCCAGTGGGCGCTTTGCGCGCACCTGGGAATGTTTTCATCCAAATGCCTATGAACCTTGGGACGAAGGGACTTTTGGCGATATGCCCGATTTATCGCATCGAAATCCCTATGTCTATACTGAAATTATGCAGTTGGCGCGGTGGATGATAGAGGAGCTAGAATTTGACGGCTTTCGCTATGATTATGTTAAAGGTTATAACCCAGGTACGATTACCGCAATTCAAGAATATCGCTATCTGCGCAATGGCAAACCCTTTGCTCCGTATGGGGTCGCTGAGCATTGGGATAGTGCACACACGATTGAACAATGGGTTGAAAAAACCAATTTTTCTAATTTAAATCCAGTCGATGCGTTTGATTTTCCGCTACGCGAATTGTTGAAAGCATTATGTGATCAATATGGCTTTAGTTTACGCCATCTCGCCAGCTGGGAAACATTATTGCAAAAACAACCGCAATCTGCGGTGACCTTTGTTGAAAATCATGATTTACGTGACGAAGGTCGCCCGATCGTAAATGATAAGTTACTCGCTTACAGTTATATCCTGACGCATGAGGGTTATCCTTGTGTTTTTTGGAAAGATTATTTCCAAGAAGACCTAGCATTGCTGAATACGCCAAATGGTATTGCCGCTTTAGTGCAGGTGCACGAAAAATATGCCGGTGGTGGGACTACGGAGCTGTGGTTAGATGATGATTTATATATTATGGAGCGTCATGGTTACGGCGATCAACCGGGATTAATTTATGTGCTGAATAATCGCGGTGATCATTGGCAGGGCAGTTGGGTGGGGACACAGTGGCATAATCAACGTTTTCAGCCTGTCGCGTGGTGGAGTGGAATTAATAACAGCGAACCTGTCGCCCAATTTTCGGGCGTGGATGGACGAGCGCAATTTTGGGCTCCGCCTCGCGGCTTTGTGGTGTACGTCCCGCAATAAAAACAGCTTTGTGCATAGGGAGCTGGGCTCAAGCTCCCTATGTTGTTTTACGGAGTGTTACAACGTGTCCTGATCATATTCAATATCCACCACCGTATAGCGATTAGTCTGCTCATGAACGCGAAACACGATTTCATCATCAAAGGTTTTTTTCAATAATAGTCTAGCCAAGGGTGCATCCACGCTGATGTAGTTTTTACTGGGGTCAAGTTCATCGGCGCCGACAATCCGATAACAAATTTCTTCTCCTGCTGTATTTTCCAAGGTGACTTTAGCGCCAAAATAAATGCGATCCAAGTCCGCAGGTAAGCTGCTCACCACCGTCAAGCTCGGTAAGCGTTTTTGTAAATAATGAATACGGCTGTCGATGCCACGTAATTCTTTCTTGCGATAAATATATTCTGCGTTTTCCGAACGATCACCTTCTGCAGCCGCGGCGCTCAATGCCGCCGTCACGTCACGCCGCTTTTCCCAGAGGTGTTTAAGTTCCTGTTCTAGGGCCAGGTAACCTGTTTGCGTAATATATGGAGAAGATTTAGGGCGGGGGGCTTTCCAGCGACTCATCTATTTCACTTTTATTTAAGGGATTTTTGAGAAAAAAATTGTTTAAAGCATTATCATATTGCGTTTTTATTAATTCAAACAAAGGTTTTTTATGCAAATTGCTAATGATAAAGCAGTGTCGTTTCACTATACCCTAACCAATGCGGCGGGTGAAGTTCTAGATAGCTCCGCGGGTGGTGAGGCGCTGGTTTATCTGCACGGCTCTGGCAATATTATTTCGGGTCTGGAAGCGGCACTTGTGGGTAAAAAAGTGGGGGATACCTTCAAAGTTACCATCGAACCTAAAGATGCCTATGGCGAACATCAGGATGATATGATCCAAGTGTTGGAACGTAAAATGTTTGAAGGCATTGATGAGTTAGAAGTCGGTATGCAATTTCATGCAGATGTCAGTCACGGTCCAGGCATTGTGACCATTATCGAAATCAATGGTGATGAAATTACCATAGACGGCAATCATCCGTTGGCGGGCGAAGCGTTGACGTTTGATGTTGAAGTGACAGAGATCCGTGATGCGTCGCCTGAGGAAATTGCGCATGGCCATATTCATGGTGCAGGCGGCCATCACCACTAACAGTGAATTAACTTCATTGTAGTTGGCATGTAGTGCTAGAAGCGAGCAATTCTGATCGCTTCTAGCAGCGGTTTGGCAGAGTTTTAATTGACTCTGCACCGTGTTTTGATTCGGCCCTCTCGATATCAATCTTAGATTTACGCTTCCGTTTAGTTTCTAGCGTATTATTCTGCTTACCCTTATCTCTTTACGCTGTTTTCCTGCTAATGCGATAACGCATTTACGGCAACAGTGAGACACGTTAAAATCAAACCTAAATCATTGTTTAGTAGCATAGCGATGTGCTGTTGTGTCATAGCGCTACCGCTATGAAATTGTGCGCTATGGTTCGCCTAAGCACTCTGCTTTACAGATGATGCGCACAAATTAATAATAACTATAAAAACAGGTTTGCAGCATGAATAAACATCAGATTCCCAAAGTGGTTGGCTATAAACAGCTGAAAAAGCTACGCACCGCACTGGCGATTGCGCAGGGAACGAAACTGTTGTCTATTTTACAGCAGGAGGCCGAGGGCACGGTCTCCCACGATCAAACCAAACGGGTGACGTATTTAACGACACTGTTTGCGCGTATTCACCGCGAAATTTTTCATGATTGGAAAGAACAACCGACAGTGAGTCATCGACCAGGTTCTATGATGGAGCCTGCAAAACGTAAAATCTTCCGCGAAACCATCGAAAGTTTGGTGATGGATGATGAAAGTAATAACGAAACTGCAATTTTTGATAACAATGGCTTCGTCATTCACACTGATAATATTGCAGAACGGTTGGCGATTTTTTATCAAAAAATGCGCGCGGTGCGCCCATTCACCTACGGTAATCGCTTGACCCTGGATTTTTTTATGACAGTGTTAGGTAAGTTGCCAGCAATTAAAAGTGTGTATGAGCAAGGTATTGATTTTCGTCGAATTGATCAACAAGATGCAATTAATTTACATGAACTCAACAGCAGTTGTGCCGAATTGACGGTGGCCTTTACCCATGCTTTAGATCCCACACGCAGTAAAAGTTTGCCCAACAAGCCCAATGCGTATGGTAAATGGCCAGAAAATAAAAGATTTATCTCTGGGATCCCGTTTTTATCGCATAAAACCGCAGAGGGTGTGGAGTGTTTGGTTTCGGTGAATGGGGGATTAGTACCCATAAGTAGTATTCGGCAAGAATTATTCAGCGCTGGCAAGCATTTGGCAGATTATCCCTTAAGTGTGGCTGAAAATGTCATTGGTTTTTTACCCGGAACAGAGGATTTAAGGCATCCTGGGCGTTATGAAATTGATGGCATCAGCATCGGCGAAAATGGCAGTGCGCCGCTATTTTGTCTAGACGTTAACATGTTAACGGGTCTTCGATCCCCTGGGCATACCGAATTATTGGAGTTGCTCAAGCAATGTGAAGGCGAGCAGGCAAAGATTTTTGATTTAGTTAAAATCCCAGGCTTAATTGATCGCATGTTGATTGCTGCTAATCGCGAAGAACGTTTGGAAAGGGCAGTCGAAATTGCCTATGAGCGCTTAAGTAAAATCATCAAAAAGCTGGATGTTGCTAAAGATAAAGTTTTTGAAGGGAAAACCCCGGTTGCGCAGCCCAGGCTAGTCATGTCGCTAGGCGGAGCGGGCGCAGGCAAAACGTCGGTAGAAGAAATTGTCGCCGCCCACTCTGATGGGCATAATTTTGTCGTTGCTTCGCTGGATGAATTTCGCAAAAAAAGTGATTTATACCGTGTTTTAACTGCAGCAGGCCATCACAGTGATGACTATGTTTACGTTGAACCCTTTGCTAATCGCTTGCGTGATACCGTGGCAGAGCATGCCTTGAATCATAAATTTAATATTTTATATGACGGTACTGGAATTCCATACCAACCACGATACTCCAATATTGTAGAGCAATTCAAACGGGCGGGGTTTTACACGCAAATCGGTGGGGTGGATGCTTTTATTGTTAAGCCCCAGGGGCGCGAAAGTGAGTTGGTACGTTCGGGAGTGGTCGGTAGTGTAAAAAAACGCTTTCTCACCAAAGGACGTGCGTTGCCGTGGGTGGTAACCGTGGATAAACACATACGTGCACCGATGTCGTTTTTAACGGCGTTGGAGCATCCAGCCTTAAACAAAATTTCATTATTTGCGAATGACGGAGAACGCGGTCAACATTATTTAGTAGCTGAAAGCTTTAACTTTGCGGATGATGAGGTGCGAAATCTGCAACAGCAGCAATTAGCGGGAACCTTGCTCGAGTACTACATTACTTTAGTTTATACCCGTGAAGATTCTGTGCTTAAAAATATGGCACATAATGATGCCCAGCAAATTGCGCAACGGTTAAGGAATAATCCAGGCTTTACCGAAAGCAATATTGCATTTCAAATTTATCCCAATAAAAACGGCTTTCGCGTTTTGGTTATTTATAACACTAAGCGAATGGTGGATTTTGTGGAAAAACGGCAGTTAAACCCCAATGCTTCTGGCGAAGAAGGTTTGCTACATAAATCAGAACAACTGGCATTTCATGTCGATCCACAAACGCGCAATCCTTGGATAACCCGATTGCAAGGGACTTTGAATTAATTGCTGATGTCTTGCACTCCTCGTATTTATCGGGGGGTGGCAAAATGGGGCGTCCTGCCCTTTATGCCCTGTGGGTACTTTGCCACCGTACGGCTTCCATGCCGCACCCCGTTGGGCTATTCCCGATAACTACTGCGGTGCTCGACGCGGTAACGGGATTAAAACACGTGACTGCGTAACGTCAGTTAATTGCTTGAGTGGTGCACTGAAAGGAGGGGACGAGAATAAGCGCTGTATTCGAGTGTAGTTTGTATTGAGTTAACTTGAACAGCAAACACTTTAGCGTAAGATTTTGGCAATTATTATTGCGCCAAATTTTTAATTATTAACCCAAATTGTAGCAAGCGTGTTACTTAAATTTATAAGCTGTTGCATTTTTGGGCACGTTTTTCAATAACTACAAGGCGCTGATCGCCTTAGTAAAATATGCATTAACTTGTTGCGCCTTCATTATCAGCGCCTCAGCGTTAAAGCTATGTCATCCGTTAATATGAGAATCTTTTTAAAATGAGCTACCGAATATCCATTTTTATAGGGTGTATCCTGATGTTGAGTCATGTTTTTTTAAACAATAACTGTCTAGCGGAAGAGCGCCCAGCAACAGCTTTTTATTATGCTAACCATTTACCAGTTGAACTCTTAGCGACTTACCCGCGAGTCGTGGTAGAAGCGGATAATGTGACTGCTGCAGAGCTCCAGTATTTGAAGCAACATGGTGTAAGGGTGTATGCCTATTTCAGTATCGGGGAGGTCGGGCCGGATCGTCCATGGGTGGGGGATATTGATGCCGCTTGGGTGCTCGGCACTAATCCTGGTTGGAAAAGTAAAGTCATGGACATGACCCAAATTGGCTGGCGGCAATATGCGATTAGCAAAAAATTGCAAGCTTTAAAAGATCGGGGGTTTGATGCCTTCTTTCTGGATACCATGGACAGTTATTTGCTCTATGCCAAAACGCCTGAGTCGCAGAAACAACAGCAGCAAGGTATGGTGCAATTGATTCGTGACATTAAGCAGCACTTTGGCGAGGTGCATTTGTTATTTAATCGAGGCTTTGAAGTGCTGGATCAAGTTGCCAGTCTTTGTGATGGTGTGGTCGCAGAATCGTTATTTAATGCTTGGGATCCTGGAAAATCAGCCTATAAACTGGTGAACGAAAACGATAGAACTTGGTTAGTGAACAAACTCAAAGCGGTACAGCAAGCTTATAAATTACCGATAGTCGTTTTAGATTACCTACCGCCCAAAGACAGAGTCGAAGCTGAAAAAACCGCTGAAAAGATTAAAGCGCTGGGCTTTATTCCTTGGGTAAGTACCCCAGAATTAGATTATATGGGGGTAGGTGAACTGAACTTGATTCCTCGCAAAGTGCTGTTGCTCTATGATTCCCATGAAGCGGGCTTGCGCAGCAGCAATGTGCATCGTTTTCTAGCAACCCCTATCGAGCAATTGGGATATGTTCCCGAATATTTAGATGTGAGATCTCCACTCCCAGACTACATACTCAAAGGTCGTTATGCGGGTATCGTCACTTGGTTTAATTCTGGCGAACTTGCTGGCGCATGGTTACAAAAACAAATTGCACATCAGGTAAAAGTTGCGTTTATGCATGCGTTTCCGTATGTTAATCATGCACCTTTGAAAGATGCACTGGGGATTGAGGCGAGTAGTGACATTTTACCTGAGCCGATTCAATTAGAAACATTGTCAACCGCGGTGGGCTATGAAATTGCCCCCTTTCCGCGACGCCTCGATTTATTTACCGTAAAAGCACTCGCTGCGCATACTCCATGGCTACGGGTTAATGGCGGACAGCAAACCTTCAGCGAACCCATACTTACTGCCGCCTGGGGTGGAATGGCGCTGTCGCCTTATTTGTTTGTTGAAACCGATGATATTGCAAAACCCAGCGAAAAAATCGCACGTTGGATTATTGATCCGTTTAAGTTTTTGCAAGCCGCTCTGGATTTACCTGAGCTACCTGCACCCGATAATACCACTGAAAATGGTCGGCGTATTTTGACCGTGCATATTGATGGTGATGGTTTTTACAATCAAACGGAGCTTGCGAAAAATGAATATTCACCCGAATTAATCCAACGAGAATTTATCAAGGCGAGTCAACTGCCACACACGGTATCCATTATTGAAGGTGAAATTGCGAGTAGCGGTTTGAAACCCGAACTCACGGCGCGGCTTGAAGGTATTGCGAAAGAAATATTTAGTTTAGCTAATGTCGAAATCGCCAGCCATTCTTATAGTCATCCTTTCGACTGGGTTAAGGCAAAGGCGGCGAGTACTTCTCAAAGCGAATTTAACTTCACAAAAAAAGAATTGCGCATCGATAGTGAAAAACGTTATACCTTACCTATACCTAATTACCGTTACAGCGCTGAGCGCGAAGTCGTAGGTTCTGCGCGCTATATTGATACCCAGTTGGCACCAGTCCATAAAAAAACCCGGGTTTTTTTATGGACTGGTGATGCCTTACCGGATGAAGAAGCTATTACATGGGCAGAGAATGCGCATTTAGCGAATATGAATGGAGGTAATACGGTATCGCGCAATGGACAGCTGACGCTGACGGATATTTCGCCCAGTGGGATTGTGGTCGGTCAACATTTTCAACCCTATGCGCCAATTCAAAATGAAAATAGCTATACCAATGATTGGTTGGGGCCTTTTTACGGCTATCAGGAGGTTATCAATACTTTCAAGTTGACGGATAGCCCCATACGTTTAAAGCCGATTAGCATTTATTATCATTTCTATTCAGGCGATAAAGCCGCATCCGTGGCCGCATTGCATCGTGTGTATAGTTGGGCACAAACGCAAGAGACCTTACCCTTATGGATTAGTGAATATACGTCAAGATTGTATGCATTTAGAGAGGCGGTCTATGAAAAAACGGCGCAAGGTTGGAAAATTCATCATGCCGCCGATTTAAAAAGTTTACGGTTGCCAAGCACCAGTCGCTTACCTAATTTAGCAGCCTCACAAGGTCTCGCGGGTTATCGTGTGCTTCCACAAGGAGTGTATTTAAATTTAACGGGTGAGGAATTGGTTAGCCTGGATTTCAGCCCCAATACCAGTACTTTGCCCTATTTGCACAATAGCAATGCCCAGCTAAGCAGTTGGCAGGTGCAGGGGCGACGTATTGATTTTAGCTTAAAAGGGCATCAACCTGTTACTATAGCATTAGCAAACTTTAGTGAGCATTGTGTGCTTAAACAAGGTAGCACGCAGTTGCAAGGCCTCCAGCAAAACGGTTTGTACCTTTTTAACTTGACTACCAGCGATTCTGGAATACTGAACTTAATCTGTGAATAAACGTGACCCAGTTTTATTTACTAATGGCACATTAGTATTATTTGCATCTGTTGCCTTAGCTGCGTTGATTCTAGCGTTTCCAGGCAAACAGCTGTTTAGTACTCTAAATACCAAGCCTACAGATATGGCGACTTTAGCCTATGCCCGCGCAGCATTTAATCACCAGCCAAATGATCCTGAATTGCGCTTTACCTTGGTGTCCAAGTTATTTGAAGTTGGGCAAATCGCCGAGGCAGAATCTCTTCTGCGCCCCCTGACGCTAGAAGCCTCACCTCCCTTGAAGGTGTCGGAGTTGAATTTAAAGTTAAAATTCAGGCGCTATTTTGAAGAATCCCGTAGCGAGATTAAAAAAGCGCTTAAGCAAGAGTTAGTGTTTGAACTGAGTCGTGTCGCCCCGCTGCTTGAAGATATTGCAAGCTTAGAAGAGTTGGCAGATTTATCAATGCAATTGGCTACCCCTGAAATTGCCGCTGATATCTATCGGCATATCATCGAAATACAAGAGCGCGACGCCAAACCTAAGCACTCGAGTTTGTGGCCTTTGCTAGGGATAGCCGATGTCATGGCAGCAGAAACTGCAAAATCCAAGCAATATTACATCACTAAGCAATTAAACGCGTTACTCGCAGCGAATAACGGTCCAGAAGCCCTGAAATGGGCGGATTTATACGTTAAACAAAATCAGCAAAATGCTGACATCTTAAAAATAGCGATAGAAATTGCGCAATTTCAAAACGATGTTATTCATGCGCGGGATTGGGGGCGGCAATTATTGACGCTGCAAACTGACCCATCCCAGGAAGCCAGCAATCTTCCGCCGTGCGAACAGAGTAATACGGGTGAAAAATTAATCTGGCACTGTAATCCTAAGACCTTATCAGTGCCGTCAATTAGCTTGACGTCCATTGCATTTATCAATTTTGTAAAGCACCTCAATGATAGTCATTCCCCGCTACAGCAACAGCTGCAAAAAGAGTTAGCGGCGAATAATTTGCAAAATAGCTTACAGTGGATGCAACAACAACTAAAAGCGCACCCGCAATCTGAAGAATATCTTAGAATTACCAGTATGCTGGCTAAAAACCAAGGTGAGAAACAGCTAGCGCGAGAACTGGGCGAACGACTGGTACAAATTAAGCCGCAAGATCCAGGATTAATACAACAACAAATCGATCTAGAACTTTCTATTCCTGATTTACAGCGTGCGTTGATTTATGCGCAACAATGGGTCAAGTTAGCTCCTGAAGATCGTGCCGCGCATAGTCGAGCGGCAGATGTGGCTTTATGGGCAGGGGATACTGACGCCACCCTCGAACATTTACTGTGGTTATATCAGCATACCCAAGAACCAGAACAGCTGGAAAAAATGACGAAGATTGCCAGTGCGTTGTTCAAACATGAGTTGATTGCCAATCTTTACGCGGATGTGGGTAAGCAAAGACAGCTCAACGAAGCTGAAACTAAAGTTTGGTTTAATGCGTTGCAGAACAGTGGTGATGCCAATGCTGGGAATCACTTATTACAGCAATACCTGAGCCGCTGGCCACAGCATAAAAGTGCGTGGCTGTTATTGATGAAAAGCCAAGAATTGCTGGGGCAACTTGATGCCGCTTGGGAAACCAGTCGCTATGTTGCAAAAACCTTTGGCAGCGATACCGAATTAAAACTTAACCAAACCAATTATCTGCTACGTTTGGGTAAAATTCAGGACGCTTGGCAGCATTTGCAACACGCTGCGAGCGCTGTTTCAGCCAACGATGATAAATTTTGGCACACTTATGCGACGACCGCTTTTTTAGTGGGTGCAGAACCTGCGATGCTCAATGCCTACCAAAATAATGCTACTTTAGGGCAAGCCAATCCAACGTTAAATTATTATCTACTGACCATGTTGCGCCAAAAACAGGACAGTCAACAATATCGAAAATATGCGTTGCAAATCTTTGAACAGACCCACGAAGTGAATGTCATTTTGGATTTAATCAATTACCAAATTCAACATCATGCCTGGGAGGATGCGCGGTTTTTATTAACGCTGTTAAATGATCAAAAATATCATACAGCACAATATTGGTTGATTCAGGCTGAAATTGCCGGACATTTTGGGGAACCTAAAACGGCGCAATTTGCCATCAAGACCGCTTTACAGTTAGACCCTAAGTCCAGTAACTCAAGAAGTTTGCTAATCTGGCATTATATTGCAGAAAAAAACACGGCGGAATTAACGCACCTGTTGCAAGACAGCGAAGCTCAGGCTCGCACTGATTCGGGGCTTTGGGAGGCGATGGCAGCGGGGTATCGCAGTCTTGGACAGCCCAAATCGGCCATACAGTGGTATGCCAAAGCAGTACAACAGTGGCCAGAACGTCAAGGCCTGTTGATGGGTTATGCCGACGTTTTACAAGAAGCCAATGAACCGACTCAGGCACGGATCTTATGGCGTTATATTGTGGCGCATTTCCAAGCGCGTAGCGTGGGTAAAACTAAAATCGATAACCCTGATCCATCATTTAATCGACGCTATACGGAATTAGTGCGACTTTATCTGGGGGCAGAGGCCGGGGAAAAGTGGTTACGTTGGTTGGAAAAGCATCCAGAGCAGCAACATGCAGAATTTTCCGAATACCGTATTGCTTGGTACTTAGGGCAGCAGCGCTATGAACAAGCCGAGGCCTTAAGCGCCCAAGCTCAAGCCGAAGGAAAACCATTACCTGTATGGCAACGTTTAGCGCTGGCATTGCATAAAAATGATCCACTCGCAACGCGCGCACTGGTTAAAACTGAGGCCAGTAAACTGAGCAAAGTCGATGAAATTTCTGCGTTACGTGTTTTAGGAGAAGATGAAAAAGCGTTGCAAAAAACCAAAGCGCTTATGAACACGCAACAGAATACTGTAGAACAGGAGTGGTTGCGACGACAAGCCGCAGATTTGCAACCGCTGTTCCCCAAGGGCTGGGCTGTTAGTGCCAAATTACACAATGTCAGTGAATTAGATATTTTTAGTGATCAAGCCGAAATTGCCTGGTCACAAGATAATCACAATTTTTTTGCCAGCTATCAAGATCAGTTTTACAGTGCTTCAGATAATACCTTGAGATTAAATGATGCTTTACGACACGAACAAATTTTAGCCACACAATGGACGTACCGGGATTTGCAAAACCACGCTAAGATAAAAGCCGTAGCCAGCTTAAGAGATGATAGCGATTATTTTAGTGTAGAAGGTAGTATCAATCACCTCTTCCCCAGAGGCTGGAGTACATCTTTAGAGGCTGGATATAATATAGTCTCCACCGAGAGCGCGGTGTTTCGGGTTGCCGGATTATTGGATAAAGTCACAGCGAGAGTGGCTGGAGAGTTTTCAAAACGGGAATATTTTTCAGTGAATCTCTTAGGTCAACATTATAAAACTCGCTCGGCTGAGTCGCTAGGCTATGGTTATGGCGCCGGGTTCGAATTGGGCTATCGCGTGTTTTTTGAACATCCGCAGACAACCCTTGCAATTCATGGCAATTGGAAGCATGCAGATTTTAATAGTCAGCAATTACCCAGTACTTGGCAAAATATCATAGACCCAAGTATTCGCTTAAGTAACATTATTAATTCGAGTTACCAAGAAATTGGACTGGATTTACGTCTAAGCGAAGGTGAGGCAAGGCCTTTTGGTTATGTCGATAGAAGTATTCGCTATTATTTTGAAGCCGGGCCTTTTTATAGTGACCCGACTGGTAATTTAGGCGCAAAACTGCAGGCCAGTATAGGAACACGTTTGTTTAGTGATGATGAACTCAGTTTATACGGCTACTACGCCAGTGTGCAGGGTAACACCCAGTCTACCCCCTCTACCGCGTTAGAGCTACGCTATAGTAAGCGTTTTGATTAGTCTTAAAGACTATGGGCTTTCAGGTTCTGTAAAAATGCGTTTGGAATGAAGGTTGATAAGCTTTGTTATTGATTTTAAGCAAATGGTTGGACTCTGGATATCGGAAAATCTATGGATTGGGTGAGTGGGTTATAATCGTCTTTTTTCGACCCGTTGCAGTCTGTCGCCTAAAGTGATTCAATGACGGCGATTTAATCATCACCAGTCATAATTTTTCATCACCGATTAAATACAGAAGGAACATTTATATGCAGATCAATAAATTATCACTCCAAAGAGTATTTTTTATAGATATACGGAATCCATCATATTACTAGTTAGACCGTAGAGACACGATGCCCGACTTACGCGCCTACGTCGCAAACTGCCTCATTGGGGGGCACACAATCAGCCAGAACGGTACCTCTTGGATACGTGATACCGTGGAATTCAATTGCGGTGGTCAATCCATACTGTGGAAGCAGAAGCCTATTGTTGCCACTGGAAACGTGTCCGAATTAGCGGGCCAGTTTTGCGAAACCTCAGAAATTCTCGTCAAAGACGTTACCCCCAATGACGTACCGAAGATATTGGTCGTCATTGAAAGAGTATGCTGGCTTCTTTCGTTCGCTGGGCTTTCTCGCGTCCTTTGCTTTGGACATGACTACCCCGATGGAAGCATTCACCAAGTCAGACATACCGTATTCGGGGTCGCTGATTTCTTTCGTCCCACGCTCCAAATCCGTGATGGCGAAGTGATCAAGTCCTTCGTTGAGCAAACCTATCCAAACTTTGTCCAAGTTGAAAACTCCCGAAAGCTCAGCGTAGTGATTGACTACCTTCTTCAAGCCGAGCGTCAAAATCAACCAACCGAGTGCAAGCTGATATTCGCATTTGTACTACTTGAAAATCTGAAACACACCTACGCTCGAGCCAAGCAAATTAAATATGTCAAAGGCAATTTCAGAAAGCCTAACGGGAAAGTTTACTATTTTAAAGAACTACTGGAAATAATGTTCGAAGAAGTTAGTATGCATCCTGATCTTCAAAGCGTCAAAAACCTACGAAACGAAATTATTCATTCGGGCTTGTCGCAGGAGCCATATCACCAGCAGGCGGCGATGTACGAAAACATTCAAGATCTATTGCGCGAGTACATTCTCAGGCTTCTTGGTTTCCACGGAACCTATCTTGTCTATTCATCAGCAAGCAATGCCCAAGCTTCGCTCTAACCCCGCGTTCTAGTGGACCTGCGCGAAAAGTT
>SXIZ01000056.1 GCA_005779525.1 Methylococcaceae bacterium | reverse complement strand
GCTGAGTTGATCAATATGATCCAGACTGAAGCTAAAATTTATAAATTTGATGGCGGCGATAAATTAAAATTTATCCAAGCCTTTGCCACTACCGAAGAGAAAATTGCCTATATTTGGCAATTGTTGCGGCGCTTGGGTTAAGCATGCTCTGGCAGGCTATTAGTTCGCCAGTCAATTTAGTTTGTCGGTTAGGTGTCGCTATCGCGACGGTTTTCTAATCGGGTTCTCGCACCCGAAGGCGAAATACTTTCTTTTGCTTCGCCAAAAGAAAGTATTCAAAGAAAAGGCGACCCAGTTACCGCTGATGTCTTGCGCTCCTCTTAGTTATCGGGGGGTGACAAAAGGGGCGTCCTGCCCCTTTGCCACCTTGCGGCATCCATGCCGCAACCCTTTGGGCACAACCCGATAACTACTGCGGTGCTCGACGCGGTAAACGGGATTAAAACTCGTTCACCGTTAACCTGAAAAATTGCTTGACTAAGTACTCGCTAGTTATTAAAAGGTAACTGTTTTACAGCTATGAAATCAACAACTTTGACAGCTTTTTATGCTTAACTCCTCACAACTTAAAACTTTGGCGGTATTCTCGGTGTTCGCCATTATTGGTTTTGGTCCGATTTCCCCGGGATGCTTAATCGGTATGTTTACCGTGTTATTCCGACCCGCGTGGTTCTGGACCCTGGTGAACGGCATTTATGTGGGAAAATCCGGTTTACACAAACCAGATCCCTCGAGTTTGAGCGAGCAGCAAATTTTTCAGCAGCGCAAAAAATGTTTTTTAAGTTTGCTGGGGTTGTTTATTATTGATATTGCGCCTGTGCCAGTCACACCAGTGATCGCTTTTGTGTTGATTTTGTCGCGTCCGCTGTGGTTTTATCTTAGGCTGGCAATAATTTACGCTGGTAGTAATGCTTAATTTAATCATGTCGGTGACTAGCGCTAGAAGTACACGTTAACAGCCATATCACCTGGGGAACTTCGTATGGAAGAAGTGCTAATTGTCATTTTACAGTTCTTGGGGGAAGTGATCTTGGAAGTGCTTGCGAGTTCACCGCTAGAGTTTTTCTCCAACTCCCAAGCCGAGGCGAATTCTGACTCCAGAGTAAGTTCTTGCATTAAATGGTTTGCTGGCGGAGCTTTGCTGGGAGGGCTATCCTTGTTAGTCCTGCATAATTCCATGATCAGCCTTCCTATTCTGCGTTTGGCAAACTTGCTGCTTGCGCCGATACTCTCTGGACTGGTTTCAAAAGGGATTGCCAGTTACCGCGCGCAACGGGACCCAGCGTTTATTCCGCACACTAATTTTTGGCAAGCGTACTGGTTTACCTTTGGTTTGGTGGTTATTCGCTTTATGTATGCCTATCATCAGTGAGTTAAATATTCTGACAGTTCACTGTGCCCTGAATACAAGGTATTTGGTCTGTTTCGGATTTAAATCAATAACAGCAATCAAAAGTTTAATAATATGAATTTTGCTTCGGATAATTGGGCGGGCGCACACCCTAAAATTGCGCAATCCTTGGTAGATTCAGCATCTGGGTTTGCTGCGCCTTATGGTGCAAGCGAGTTGGATCAACAGCTTCAGCAACGCTTTAATGAGTTGTTTGAACGGGAAGTGGCGGTATTTTTTGTGGCCACCGGAACTGCTGCCAATGCCTTGGCACTGGCCTCCGTGTATCGCCCCGGCGGCGTGGTGTTTTGCCACCGTGAATCACATTTACTGGAGGCTGAAGGCGGTGCGCCGGAGTTCTTAAGTCATGGGGCGCGGTTTGTGGCGGTGGATGGACAGTTCGCCAAAATTGATCCTGTGCAGCTTAAACAGGCTATTGCGCGTTTCCCGGCGGAGTTTGTGCATGCGGGACAAGCGATGGCCATTTCTATCACCCAAGCCACCGAAGCTGGGACTCTATATCAAGCCGATGAAATTTTAGCGATTGCCGCCATTGCCAAAGCCAATAACTTGCCCTTACATATGGATGGAGCACGCTTTGCGAATGCCGCCGTGGCCTTGGGACTGACTCCCGCCGAAATGACCTGGAAGTTGGGCGTTGATATCCTGTCGTTTGGTGCGACCAAAAATGGTTGTTGGTGTGCTGAGGCGATCGTGTTTATGCATCCGCAACTGGCTAAAGCCTTCCCGTATATCCGCAAACAAGCTGCGCAACTTATCTCTAAAAGTCGTTTTATCGCCTGTCAATTTGAGGCCTATTTACGCGATGCCTTGTGGTTGCAATTAGCGAGTCACGCCAATGCCATGGCTAGCCGATTGCAAGCCGGGATTATTGACTCTGCGTATGCACGCATGGCATGGCCAGCAGGCGCTAATGAAGTGTTTTGTATATTTGATCAGCAAGTTGCTGAGCAATTACGTCAGCAGGGGGCGCAATTTTATGCCATAAATCCACCCAGCGATTTACCCAATTTGGTAAAGGAGCATGAAATTCTAGTACGTTTAGTCACCAGCTATGCGACCACTACAGAGGATATAGCGCAATTTTTGACCTTGTTAGCCACCGTCGGTAGTTCGCACAGTCAGTAATTGCTAGCGCAAAAGCGGATTATTCCGCAAGTAAAGCATTAATGGCCTGCTGAGCATTACATTGCGCGGTCGCTTCAGCAATTTGTGCAGTATTGAGCAGATGCTTTAGCGCTAACGTGCCATTAAATTCAAACGGCTGATAAGCTTTTTTAGCAAAAGTTGCAATTTGACACTTTTTGAAAGGTGAGTTTTCAAATGGCATGCTGGGGGTACTGGAACTTAGCGGTCCCATCCCTTCAGAACTGGGTGCATAAATTAAAAAGTCCCCCTGCATCGCCAGTACGGCACGATATTGATTGGCGGTGGTGCAGTATAAATACCCCACGGCAATTTCGCAGTGTGGTAACTCTAAGGTGTTTGGTTTTTTGTTTTTCTTCATGCATTAATCCTTGGAGGTTTTTGACAAACTTCAGCAAGCTATTTTACGGTGATTTACGCCTTGCTTCACCAAAAGCGCCGATAAATCTGACTGGACGCTAAAGATATTGCGCTAAAGACAGCACGTTGGCTTTTTTGAAGGCTTTATGTAGTACCAGATAAGTATCACGATCAAAAGCAGGACGACCCGATGCCAGAATATCGTAGATATCAGCTTCGGTTTTCGCGGTTCCGAGATAACACCAATGATCTATGATGTGTAAGTCCTCACCTTCTTTGATACCCACGGGATGAGCAAATGGCCATGCTTGCAGTTGCATTTTTTGCATAGCCATTAATAGACGGGTCGCATGTTGCAACGGTTGTTCTAAACCCACGCACGCACCTTTGCATTTTTTCAATTGGTAAGCAAAGCAGGGCTTCCCGGGCGCAATTTTTTCTAATCCCAACATTGCCGCACACAATTGGTGACGTTCAGCTAGACTGCGTAGCGCTTTTTGCGCATCGCGTTGGCTAGTATAGAGGCCATAGAGGTTGTCCTGACTGCCAAAATTTAAACTATCAGCCCAAGTCAAGACTGGGCGGAGTTGCTCTTGAGTTTGCTGTAATTGCCAAGCACAGAGCGCATTTTTTCGGCGTAACCGTTGGTTGTGTATTGGCAACATGGTTTTAATAAGTTTAGCCTCGGTCAGTAACGCTCCAATCTCACCTGCAGTTTCAATCCATTCGATACGCCGTAATTGCCGCGATAAACTCATTTCTTTGTTATGTCTATGGTCAGCAGCAAAATGCGATAGGATGCGCTGCTTGATATTAATACTTTTACCGATATACAAAGGCATATCATTTTCACCAAAGAACAAATACACGCCAGGGCCTTCGGGGAATTCATGCATTAACAGTGGATCAAGATGCGGCGGTAAACTTGAATGGTTGACTAAGGTTTGCACCGTGTTGTTCAGCGTTTCCTGGGAGAACTGGCGTTGCAAAGTGTTCCAAAACTGAAAAATTAATTGTGCATCCGCCAATGCACGATGCCGATTATTAGCCACAAGTTGATGCCGCGCAATGAGGCTGTCGAGGTTATGCTGACGACATTCAGGGTATAAGCTGCGCGACAGTTTAACGGTACATAAAATACTGGGCCGAAATTCCCGGCCAACGCGCTTAAATTCGTTTTTTAAAAAGCCATAATCAAAGCGGGCGTTGTGTGCGATAAATAAGTGACCGTGCAACATGGCCTCCACTTCTGCAGCGACCTCCTGAAATAGCGGCGCATCCTGCACCATGTCATTGGTAATACCCGTTATTTGCGCTATAAACTCTGGAATGCGCGTCTGTGGGTTAATGAGCTGCGTCCACTCGCGTACGCCTTGACTGTCTACCAGAACGATTCCGATTTCAGTGATCCGGTCTTTAGTTGCCGATCCTCCCGTGGTTTCAAGGTCAACAAATGCTAATGCGTTAAGGTCAGTATTCAAGGTTTTTCCTACAACTTATCGAGGTCTGGGTCATGAACGTTACTGTTTAGTAGTGCTGCGCAAATTTATTCGGACAGAGACTTCTGGTTGTGCAATGATCACGCAACAAGGCGTCGTGTTTACTGCCATGCCCGTCAAAATGGTAGCAGCAACGCTTGCGGCGTCTGCGATTTAGGGATTGCAATGATTGCTTGGATTGTGTAGGCAGGCTTAAAACTTCATTTAAAAACCTGCGGATACCACTCCTTATCAAGTGGTATCCGTACTCAATTTCAGGGGAACTATAATCCTAGAAAGAGCAGTTGAGTCCTATAAATTCCGTTCGTGCTGAGCTTAGTCGAAGCATGAGCGGAATTTATAGGACTCACCCATCGGGTGAAAGCTTGAAACACCCTCCATGCTTCGACAGTGCTCAGCACGAACGGTGCTTCAAGCTTTCAACTGCTCTTTCTAGGATAATAGATTATGCTTGTTGCGCTTTTTTCAGGGCGCGCTCATGCAACACAGATAAGGCATATTCAAACGCTTCTGGAAAATCCAGCAGCGCCGCATCGGGATTTTGTAACGCCTTTTGATATAGGCCAAACTGCACTTTATATTTCAGATTGCCGATAGCTAACGGCCCAATACTGAGAAAACTGCGCTCAGCAACTTCTACGGATACTCCCATATCTTGTACACCAACGCCTGCTATGCCCGAAGGTGGAACCGCATTAGTGTCTGCGACGACCAGTAGTTTTTGGGCATGGCTTAATTCACTGGTATTTAAAATACGCACCCCAGCGCGGGCTGCACAAATGGCCACATCTGCATCTTGCAATACGTCTATTTTCTCTTCATGCGTTTGCGCTGAAACCCATTCCACATTGGCTTTATACCGTTCGCAGAAACGCAATGCACTTTTGCGATCATCATCAGCTGTCAGTTGGCACAATTTGGCTTTGGCACCCTGTTTTACCGCTAAAATTGCGGTACACAAACCTACGGGTCCAGTACCAAATACGGCGATAGTTCGGCCATTTAAACCATTAGTAAATTTTTCTTTGAGTACTTGTTCTACCAAGGCCACGACACTGGCTGAAGTGGTATAGGCGCCGTTTGGGTCAGCAAATACACCGACCTTAAAATCACCTACCATGGCATTTTTGGCATATTGAAACATGTCAGTGGCTAGATGCACATCACGGCCACCAATAAAAATACAGGTATCATTAAAACGTTTGGGGGGACGGCAAAATATTGCGTCTTGCACCATCGCAGAAACGTGCTCAGGTTGAATACCGGTAAAAGGTACCACCATATCAAAACCCGCGTCAGCGGCAATAGTGACATCAAAAGGGCTAATATTGGTGCCGGGTGTAAAAAAATACAGAATGCGCTTTGACATATTTCAATCCTAAAATTATTTATTATTTAAATTACCAGCAGATTCACTTAATAAAGTATTACAAAGCTGATGATTAACCCTGAATACCGTAGAGCACTTAAAAAAATACGGACAACGCGCGAAACAATATAATAAATCCGCGGAGTCGTTCACATTTCTCAACACTCAATTCTAGGTGAAATATCTAAATAATCCAGTTTAACTAAAACTCATCCCATTCAGAATCATCAATTGCAGCATTCGCCGCAGTATTGCGTTCCATTTTGGGCTTAGGGTGAATTTTAGCTATTCTTTCTTGCGCGGGATTTTGGATTAAGTTTTCCGATTGTTCAGGTGATTGCAGTTTAAAAAAATTGAGCAGATGGCTCATGTGTATGGTTTGTTCATTCATAGAGACACTTGCTGCGGCAGCTTGTTCTGCCAGCGAGGCATTTTGTTGCGTGATGCTGTCCATTTGAGCGACTGCTTGATTAACTTGCTCTATGCCTGCGTACTGTTGCTCGCTGGCGGATGCAATATGCGCGATAATACTGGTGACTTCTTTTACACCATCGACAATTTCATGTAAGGATTTACCGGTATCATTAACAAATTCGGTGCCATTACGCACTTTTTGGATGCTGTTTTGAATCAGTTTTTTGCTTTCTCGTGCGGCATTGGCGCTACGCTGTGCGAGATTTCTAACTTCGGTGGCCACGACGGAAAAACCTCGACCATTTTCGCCTGCACGAGCGGCTTCGACCGAAGCGTTAAGCGCGAGTAAATTGGTTTGGAATGCAATTTCATCGATTACCCCAATAATATCGGCAATACGGTTGCTACTTTCGTTAATTTCTTGCATGGCATTGATCGCCGCTTTAACAACAGCACCGCCTTTTT
Organism: Methylococcaceae bacterium; assembly: GCA_005779525.1. Lineage (GTDB taxonomy): Bacteria > Pseudomonadota > Gammaproteobacteria > Methylococcales > Methylomonadaceae > SXIZ01. The sequence continues at coordinate 1,877 of SXIZ01000056.1, read as the reverse complement.
CCGCTAAATTGCGCGTTGCTAATGCGACTTGATTCGCTTGTTTGGCACTGTCTGCGTTATTTTTTACCGTACTGGTCAGCTCTTCCATGCTGGAAGCAGTTAATTGCAGGCTGGAAGCTTGTTGTTCGGCACGTTGCGAGAGATTGTTGTTGCCATTGGCAATTTCATCCGAGGAATGACTAATAAAGGCTGCAGAGACTTGGATTTGTTCAAACACTTCGTGCAGTTTTTGCAGAGTAATATTGATATCTTGCTTACAGCTATCATAGACCCCGGAGTAATCATTGGTGATCTGTTTACTCAAATCTCCAGCCGCCATGGTTTGCATGGTTTCAGCAATATCATGAAACACGTTCTCAATAACGGTCGTCAGTTCGTTGATATTGATACTAAGCGTTTGTAAGAAGCCAGTTTTTTCCTCTATGCTGAGACGATTATTTAATTGCCCGCTTTTCACCGCGTCAACTATGGATTTAATTTCATCTTCAATTTGAATTTCATGCGTGCGATCTTGCCATTCAACTACAGTACCGACGCGTATTCCATTTTCATCTACTACCGGATTTGCAATTAAATCCAAATGTCTCCCGCCTAAAATAAAACTGGTTTCCAGCATAGTCCGCATTTTGTCTAATAACCCGCGTTGATAAAGGGGATCTTTATGAAAAACATCGATGTTGGTGTTGAGCAAATTATGGGCATTGAACTGGGGCAGTTCGGTACGTAAATCTGCCTCTGCCTGTTGAAACATGTTGGTCAAGGCTTCATTGATATAGATGATGTTATAGTTTTCATCGGTCATCATCACATTAGAGTTGGCTTTATCCAGGGCTAATTGTATGCGCAATGCATTGGCTTTCTCGCGCGCTTCTTGTTCGATGCGTTCACGTAATTGCAATTGCATATCCGCCATATTGGCTAATAAACTGGTTTTGTCATCATGCGCGACCAAAATCTGGTTATCTAATTTGCCACTGGCAATTTTAAACACCACTTCCGAGGCATAGCCTGGCTCACCTCCCAGTTGCTTAATGATGCTTTTACTGATTAGCCACGTTAAAACTAAAGCGAGCACGAGACTCAGCACAAATACCGAACTTAAGCCCAGGGCGTTGTTTTGAATTTGTTGCGCGGCATTTTGTTCATCTGCTTTATTGCGTTCGGTAGACAGTTTAACCACTTCATCTATCGCAGCACGATGTGCTTCATAAGCATCGCGCATGACATTCAGACTGGCATGCATGGCCTCCGTCGCATTGTTTTGCAGACTGGGAATGAAATGTTGTTTGGCTTCATTGTAAAACAGTTGCGCCGCAGTGAATGATTGATCGAGGAGGGGTTTGGCGAGTTGCGGTTCTAACGCTTGTTGTTGCCAAAATTCATGGCGAGTTTGATATTCCGTTTCTAGCGCTTGAAAGCGGGTTAACAAGGTAGATCTTTCAGCGGGATTGCTAGTGTTTGACAGTTGTAACGCAACTAAATAGGACTCAATAATGTATTCAGGAGGGGGTAAAATGTCGGCGATTAAGTCTTTTCCTTGCACAATACGTTGATAGACAGGGCCATTCACGTTGAGTGTTTTCATAGCGTATAAGGTCCAGAGTCCAAATAAGGAAAATCCGGTCATTAACGCTACCACAATAATTGCAAATCGAATTTTTAGACTTAAACGTTCCAACATATTTTTCTCCAATTTAAAATCATTAGTTCTGTCACTAATCTGTAACGATAATTCTCATTCTTCCTACTCATGCATAAATTCTAGTCCAAAATTTTTGTTATAAACTGACGTTACGCAGTAACTTATTTTTATCCCGTTTACCGCGTCGAGCACCGCAGTAGTTATCGGGAATAGCCCGAAGGGTTGCGGCATGGAT
>SXIZ01000055.1 GCA_005779525.1 Methylococcaceae bacterium | reverse complement strand
TTATCAAGTGCGGGATTTAGCATTGATAGAACGTATTGAGATCTTAAAAGGCCAATCTTCAGTATTGTATGGAGCGGGTAATCCCGGGGGTGTGGTGAATTATATTAGTAAACAGCCCTCAGCGATCGCCCAGCATAAAGTCAGCCTGACGGGAGGAAATTATGATTTTGGGCGCTTGGTGTTAGATAGCACGGGGCCGATCAGCCAAAACCCGAATCTTTTGTATCGTATCATCGCCACTGGACAGTTAGCCCATGATTTTAGAGCCCAAATAGTCAATGATAAGGCCACACTTGCGCCGTCACTGACATTTAAATATGCCCCCGATGCATTGCTGCAAGTAGATTTTGAGTACAGTTACCAAAACCAGCCGTTTCGATTTGACAATGTGTACACGCAAAAGCAAGTGGTGTTTGACCAATCCTATGTTGACCCACGCGCCCAGTCCGACCGCGATTATTGGCGGTTAAGCAGCACATTACAACATCCGTTGTCAGCGCGGTGGTCTTTGCATTTAAGTAGTCACTATTTTCATGTGGAACGTCATGATTTACTGATTGGTTCGTATACTTTTATCAATCCTACGACCTTAAGTGGCTATTACCGGGATCTGCATGATCATTACGATCAATTTAGTTTTCGCTCGGAGCTGCAAGGTTTGCTGTCGTTATTTAATACGCAGCAGCATCTACTGCTAGGTACGGAATATACGCGTTTAGCAGGACGTATTAATAGCCAGCGCAGTATCAACGGTTTTCAATTAGATGTTTACCGCCCGAGTTTTAATTATGCTTTACCAAGCAACACTAAGCCTTTAAATTTTGATCGCGACAGTCATGAGCTGGGTTTTTATGCTCATGATCAGCTGGATTGGGGGCCTTATTGGCATGTGACCGGCGGGATGCGTTATAGTCTGTTTAAGATTACCCAAAATCAAAATCTGCTCACCGACCAACACGCTCTCACTTTTAACGCCGGACTTAGCGTGACCCCCACCGAAACCATTGCGGGCTATTTTGGCTTTAGTCAGTCCTTCAAACCCAATTCTGGAATGACTAAACAAGCGGACTTTCTGCCTGCCAAACGCGGCGAGTTATTGGAGCTCGGCATTAAAACAACAGCGCTGGACCAACGTTTACATGCCAATATAGCCATCTATCAGTTACAACAAAGCAATTTAACTACCCGCGATCCGAGTGACCCGGATTATGAAGTCAGTAATGGCAAAGTCCGTAGTCAAGGTCTTGAACTGGATGTGCAGGGGCGATTAACTGAGCATTGGGAATTAGTGGCAAATTATTCGTGGCTGTCTGCAAAGTTTTTGCAGCACGATAGTTATCAAGGTAACCGTTTTCGCAGTACGCCTAAACATAGCGGTACTGTGTGGGGCAAATATACCCTGCCCATCACAGATTTGCCTGGCAAGTTGCAATGGGGCGCCGGGGCTTTTCTGGTCGCTCAGCGCCAAGGGGACGATGCGAATAGCTTTAGCGTGCCTGGCTATGTGCGTTCCGATATGTTTGTAAATTATCGTCAGCAGGCGTTTGAGTTGCAGTTTAAGTTGGAAAATTTACTCGATAAACGTTATGTGAGCAGTTCGAATTTTGCTGATACGGTGATCCAGGGTAATCGATTCTTGCTTCGCGCGACCGCATCGCTAATCTTTGATTAAGGACGGCGCAGTAGTGGTGATTGAACAGCTTGAAACTCGGCGATTTAGGCCTGGATTGTTAGCTTTAGCTATTCTCTACCCAACCGCGCTGGGGTTAATATTGAGCGGTTGTTGTCATTATTTAGTCCCCCAAAGCTCCAGCCTAACGGAGCTCGCAGCTCCATCGACAATCCCCGAGCGTTGCAGTGATCCTGCCATCGCACGAGATACAGCAGACATTCAAGCACTCGGCTACCGCTTGTTTAAACACAGCGCTGGCGCCAGCTGCGGTTATTTGGACAGGCCTTATGCGACCCTGGGCTTAGAGGTGCATGCTGGCATTGACTTTGAGCAGCCGCTGGGCACGGCGATTTATGCAGTGACGGCTGGATATGTTGAACATGTGTCAAATTTGACTGGACAAATTGCAGTGCGTTTAGCCGATTCTCGTCTGGTCAATTACTTTCATTTAGAAACCACTGCGGTGCAAAGCAACACCCATTTGACGCGTGGTCAGTTTTTAGGAACCGTGGGGATGAAAGGGTTAGCGAGTAAACCCCATCTGCACCTTGAGGTACGGGTGCACTATCCTGGGAAAGCGGGGCTGGCAGGCATTTCTTGTGCGGGTTATTGCCCTGCAACAGAGATCATGCACATGACCCAAAACCCGGTCACACTGCTAAATCTGCCGTAAACTTCAGTGAGTCCTCAGTGCTATGCAGCGCCCATACTGCACCTCAGCGGTGTATGAGCGCGATATTCACCTGCATGGACTAAAGTTTAGTCCTGGCGTTTGAAACTATGCACCCACACCAAACCATCTTCATTCCAAGTCATATTGGCATGCATTTGCAGGATAATTTGTTTATAGACTTCTAAATTCGGATAGCCTTCTGCTTGGGCTTCGACATCAGTCATGTCCCCTATGCGCTCACGCTTGATGCTCGTAATGATAAAAGGCACACCTTCTAACTCAAAGGTTTCATCGGGATAAGCATATAAACCATCACGACGTTGCTGGGTTTTTGTCCCGGCTAAGGCAGCCGCGACGAGTTTCGGGTGACGGACTAAGCGATCAATTTCACAGGTTTTCGGTGGCAGTTCAGTATTCGACATTGCAAGCAATTCCTAGTGGTCGGTGGGCAATTAGTGGGTGTTTAGCGCTTTCCGATCTGGAGCAGCCCTGGCCCATTCGCCAACGGGGTGCTCGAGCTGGTGTCGGTAAGCATTACAGCGAAAGTATAGCACTGTAATGCACAACAGGAGTTTTCGTCAGGATGCTAATCAGCATATTGGATACATTCCCTTCCCATAATGAGATTTGCTGACAATGGAGTCCTTCTTACTGTCGGGTTACGCGGTGCTAACCCGACCTACGGTTTTTTATGCATAATGCAATTTGTCAGGATCCTGAATGTTGGGTTGGGTGTGCAACACACCCATTTTAAAACGCATTTAAGTTACCCGCGCACCTAACCCGACAACTTGGCAGCTATTCTCTTTATTGATCAGTCTGCCATTACCCTAATGAGAATTGCTAATAATTTTGCTGACTTACGTCTTAATCACAAAGGAATTTTTGGCGTGGTTAATACTCACCTGTTTGATGACATCTGGCAGAATGGCTTTTGCGCTTTCAAGATTTAAGTGATTAGGGTCGATGATTGGGTACAATCTGGCTTTAGCTTTTTCGATGGGCATGGCACCATTGAGAAACAACTGCAGATCATCAAGACATTCCTCCAAAATAGTTTCATCCACTTCACCAAAATTCTCATGTTCTATCTGACGCGGCTCAATTTTTAAGCTTGGTAAATCCAATAGATCTAGGTCCTCGGGATCTTTATCGACTTTCACGTGTAAGCTGGGATTAATTTTGGGCGCTTCCACTTGGATTTCAGTCTCTGCCTCCAAAACTGGCGAAGGTTGAGTTTCGGGAGCGGCTGCAGTTTGAGCGGTTAATTCCTGTTTTACAGGTTGGATGGCACTGTAGCGGTCGAATAACAATTCTACAGCTTGGAGTTTTTCGCTGGCATTTCCAGTTTTTAGCACATCATCTAACGCATTCAGTGCACGACCGAATAAATATTCCAGACGGTTACGATTGGCTTCGCGACAGGCATTTTTATGCTGGGTGAGCGCCGTCATGAAATAGTCTTGCTGCAACCAGCCATGCAGTATTTCGTTGGTGATTTCAAGCTCCTGCACGATAGTAATCGGCGAGATTCCGGCAGTCAGTAAAAAAATAGCGCGTTCTTGCTTAGTGTTTAACATGGTTTTATTTGAGCTAAATACGTGAATAAGGGATATTTCTATTTTAAAGCAAATTATTAAGCTAGTGTGTTAAAAAATAGCCGCATCACGCTGTTAAATTAGGATTTTTAAATTTATTTTTACACTTGGCTTAAACAGCTGTAGAGCCACCTAGAGACACCAAATGCTGATTTCAAGAATTTGCACTGGACCCTTTTTGGACATTGGCGCAAAACGTAAATGTCTGACCCCCGCAGCCGGAAAGGCAAAATGCACCAGGACATCGCCTGCAGGATAATAGCGTCGGATAGTATTTTGCACGGAAAACTCTGTGGTGGGACTCCAGGAGAGATCTACCCAACCACCGACATAACGAGCGATTTTAGCCTGAAACCCCAGATATTGAACCTGCGCACAGGACTGCTTCGAACTTAGAATAAAGGCCGCCTGTTCATTCAGTGCGAAATACGTTGGGGCGATAAAGGGCCCAGGAAACGTCTTAAGCTGTTGTAGCTGGACATTTTCCGTATCCAAGTAAAACGAATGCGTGCTGGCACCAATTTGATCAGGCAATTGGCGTTTAAAATCGATATTCCACCCAGTGGCTTTTTCGATCTGCGGGTTAATGGGTAGGGTGACATGGGGATTTTGCTTGGCAAATTGCGCGTAGGCTTGAAAGTGATAATCATCCCGAGATAATTGCGTAAAACCTTGATAACTCAGTACACTCCACGCAAGCATAAGCAATAGCTTTAAGCGCGGTTGCTTGAGCAAGACTAACCACACGGATAAAAGTAACAGCTGATAAGGAATGAAAAAATAGCGGCTCCCCCCACCTAAGGGATGTAGTTGTTGGGGGGCAGTTTTCCCAGCGAGCAAACCCGCAAGAAAGAACAACGCAGCTGCCAAACACAACAGCAGTGAGATAGATGCGGGTGAATTACAGTTGCGCAAGTCTAGTTTATGCCATTGTTGCCCCCAACCGTAAACTGCCACTAGCCAGAAGGTGGCGCACACCCAGAGAATGAGCGGTTGACTGGCATCAAAACTGAAAAAATGCCAGAGCGCCGCCCCCCAATGATTTAGGTCTTTATCCATCGCCCCTTCGCTAAGGCGTTTGGAAAAAACCAAAGCACTGATTTGTAATATCGCCCCTGCAGCAATCCATAGATAGATATTTTTGCGTTGTGGCCAATCGCGCAACAAACTCATTTGCACAATAGCCAACGGCACTAACACCAGAGTAAATGGCCCGGTTAAGCAAGCCATACCAAGAATAATTTTTTCGAGTGTGGTCGCAGGAGCGTTGCTGGGAACCAAAAGCAATAACGTTAAGCTACAACCCAGCATCCATTGCGCATTGGTCAAAGTAAAAAATACTTCACAACTGTGCGGTAAGGCAATCGCCAGTAGACAAACAGCAGCGATTTCTAGATAGCTTGCAGTAAATTGCCTGGCTTTCTGAAATAGCGTAAATATGAGGCTAAAAAATGCGAATACCCAGCCTACGAAAAATATTTTCGGCGTCGCCGCCAAGTCAAAAGCACAACTCAACCAAGCAATCAGCCTAGGGTATAACAGATAATAGCCATTATAAGGAATCAGTAAGGTTGCTAGCCCGTAGTCTCGTGCTTGGCTAATAAAAATGGGACCGTCCTCGGCCCACAACGTTTGATCTAGCGAGACACCGTCGAGTTTGATGGTTATAAAAAGCAATCCCATCAATAAAATACTGCAGAGCTGTACTGCGGGAAAATTGCCCAGAGCGGAAATTTTTTTGAATGTCACGAAAACCTTTTGATTGTCTATGTTGATACTGTACGAAATTTTGAAATTTAGCTGCCGCGAGGGTAAAGGGTTGGCCTAGGCGTTATCCAGAAACTTGCTGGTCACTGCGCTTACAAAACGTCTGGGTATGTAATTGCGTGCCTTTAGGTAAAATTGCATAATCACATAAAGCTAAAAACGGCGCATCAGAAAGACTATCTCCGGCACCAAAACTAAGCACTGGGCCATATTCACGCTGATAACGTGCGAGTAGATAAGTAACTGCAGATTCTTTGTTAATTATTTTGGGTAACACTGCTAAGTTATTTCCATTCAAATGCCAATATAAACTGCCATCTTGCACACTTGGATGGGGCAAAATGTGCTCAATTAATAATTGTTGCAAACTGGCCTCACTGGCCTGCTGATGTTTAATCACCCCGTACCACAGCTGCCCAAAATCTTCGACTAAACGCAACTTGTACTCAGGCTTATGGACTGCAAACTGCTCTAGCGCTTGCCAGAGCTGCATGAAATTTGGGTAATATGCGGGTAAAGCAGTGAGCATGCCCTGCATCCATTCAGGATCAACTTCCCGCTCGGGTGTCAGAATCACCGCACCATGATTAAGTACGATGTCTTCTGCAAATGGCAAGTTGACCCGCTCAAAACTCCCTAAATCTCGTCCGGTGACAGGCACCACCCGAAATCCTTCGCTGATCCAAGACCATAGCCACTGTTGCTTTGTGCTAGCAAAGGAATTAGCGGAATTATTGGCGAGAAAGGCACGTGCCTCTAGGTGCGGATCCCCTTCAGGACATTTTCGAAGTGTTTGGAACAAGGTGTCATCGAGATCAACAAAAATAAAACGTTGCATCAATGCTATCCTGAGAATGAGAGCTATCCAACATGGCAAACCGCGCACTGATGGCCTGCCACTGGGTTAATAAATGTTGAATTTCTGCGTTCAACGGGGTCTCGTGACAGACGATGATCTGCAGATAATCTTCTGGAAATACGTTATAAATAAAATTGGGAATATTATCTTCGTAATTATCCGTAAATTGGCTAATAGCCTGAATGGCTTGACCTTTGAGTATCGGTGAGCGAGTTGTAGCTTGCACTTTACAACACCACCCAGCTTGCTCCAACAAAGTCGCCAGTAAAAACGCCGGGGCATTACATTCGCCCGTACCCAAGACTAACAGCGGTAAGTGTCCTCGCGGGGCTGGCAAGATTGTTAATAACTCTTGAAGACAGGCTGAGCTTAAATTGATGGGACGCTCCAGGCCTAAGCGTCCAGGCCAGCCTAATAAATGCTGTTTACACGCGGCACTGCTAGAAACGTTGATGCTATTGCTAGTAGGGGCCACTTGCGGATCAGGAATAAAATCTAGCTGCCCGCCACGTAAATAAATCCAGGAAATCGCTACTTGCGCCTCGCGTTCTAAAACAGCTTTGTCA
>SXIZ01000054.1 GCA_005779525.1 Methylococcaceae bacterium | reverse complement strand
TTACACACCTGAAACCACGTCTGCCTTGGAAGGCATTACCCGTGATTCGGTGATGGTCATCGCCAGAGAACAAGGCTACGAAGTCATCGAAAAACGCATTACCCGCGATGAAATTTATGTCGCTGACGAAGCGTTTTTCACAGGCTCTGCCGCTGAAGTCACACCGATACGCGAATTAGATAATCGTAAAATCGGTTCTGGTTCACGCGGACCCGTGACTGAAAAACTGCAAAAACTGTATTTTGATGCCGTGCATGGACGCAGCAAAGAGCACGCGGACTGGTTAACCTACGTTTAAGTGCACAGCTCTTCGCATTCTCGCAAGCTCTTGGTCGTCGGCCCCGCGTGGGTCGGCGACATGGTCATGGCGCAAAGTTTGTTTCGCGTCCTGCAGCAACACCATCCCGAGGCCCAGATTGATGTGCTTGCTCCCGCATGGTCATTGGGACTATTGCAGCGCATGCCCGAAGTCCATCAAGGAATCAGCCTGCCAGTCGGTCACGGGCAATTTGGCTGGACCATTCGCCGCACCTTAGGCCAACAATTACGTAGCACTGGCTATACACAGGCGATTATTTTGCCGAACTCCTGGAAATCTGCTTTAGTACCGTGTTTTGCCAATATTCCATTGCGCACTGGATTTTTAGGCGAAGCGCGTTGGGGCTTATTGAATGATGCGCGTCAACTCGACAAACAGCGATTACCCATGACGGTGCAACGTTTTGTCGCCTTAGGCTTCGCCCCCAATACTGCTATCGGCGACTATCCTAAACCGCAATTGCTGATTAGCGCCAGCCAACAGCAGCAAGTGATTGCCAAATTTCAACTTACCCATACGACAGAGGTTTTGGCGTTATGCCCTGGGGCAGAATATGGCCCGGCAAAGCAATGGCCTGCTGCGCATTTTGCAGCCCTAGCAAAGTGGCATATACAACAAGGTAAACCCGTTTGGATTCTGGGCTCAGCCAAAGATCAAGCGATCGCCACCGCCATCAACCAAGCCTGCGGCGGGCAATGCACGGACTTTAGTGGCCATACGCAGCTGAGTGAAGCCATTGATTTACTCTCCCTGGCAACGTCAGTGGTGAGCAACGATTCAGGCTTAATGCATATTGCCGCGGCATTAGGTAAAAAACTCATTGCCTTGTACGGCTCTTCAGACCCCACCTTTACACCACCATTGTCAGAGCAAGCAGAGATTATCAGTCTACATTTACCCTGCGCACCGTGCTTTAAACGGGTTTGTCCCTTGGGCCATACCCGCTGTTTAACGGAAATCACGCCCGAACAGGTGTGGGCGCAACTGACGGTATGAGAATTGCCATCGTCAAACTTTCCGCGTTGGGTGATATTGTGCATGCCATGGTGGCCTTGCAATTTATCAAACAACACCAGCCGGATTGTTTAATTGATTGGATAGTGGAAACACGTTTTGCCGAAGTACTACAGCACAATCCAGATATCCATCAGGTACTCTGCGTCAACCTCAAAGCCTTAAAGCACGACAAACGCCTGTTGCTGCAAGAATTTAAACGTTTACGCCGCTATGCACAGCAGTCTTATGATGTAGTGATTGATGCTCAAGGACTACTAAAATCGGCAATCGTGGCGCGCTTAGTAGGTAAACGGGTGGTTGGTTTTGACCGACACTCCATCCGCGAAGCACTGGCAGCCTCGCTGTATCACCAACATATCAGTTGTTCCTATGCTGCCAACAGTATAGACCGCAATGTTAAAGTACTTGCCGGAGCCTTGGGTTTAAGCGTGACCCCAGAACAAATTATTGCTAAACAGCCGTTTCTGTATTCCACACCATTGCTTCCAGAGCTAAAACGCTTACTACACCCCGAACAACGCAAAGTATTGTACGTCGTGGGCTCCACGTGGCCGAGTCGCAACTATCCCAAAGAACACTTGCTGCAAGTGATTGAAACTTTGCCACAACAAGCGTTAGTTATTTGGGGCAACAGCGAAGAACTACAAACTGCAGAATGGCTAGCAGCACACAGCGCTAAGGTCACCGTCTTGCCCAAGCTTGATCTGAATCAACTCAAAGGGCTGCTCGCAGCAATGGATTTAGTGATTGGCAATGATACTGGCCCCACGCATATGGCATGGGGATTGAATCGTCCCTCAATCACCTTGTTTGGCCCAACCCCGATTAGCCGAGTCTATCAAACCCCAATCAACCGGGTATTAAAGTCGCCATCGGAAGTCAATCCTTATAAACTCAACAAGCAAGACTTCTCTATCAAAGATATCCCGCCAACCGCAGTCATTGCGTTGGCAGCCGAACTTCTGGCACTTTAGATGCGTCAACTCGGAATCTTACTGTTATTGCTCTGTGGAGTTTGCTTATCGCTCGCTGCCGCAGAACATGAACCCTGGACCCCAGGACGTATTGAACAGCTGCTGCAACACGCGCAGCAACTGCATGATCCTGGCGAGCAAATTGGCTATATTTCGCAACAATTACTGAATACTCATTATCAAGCGCATACCCTGATAGGCAGTAGCCATACCCCTGAGCAATTGGTCGCACGTCTGGATGCGTTAGATTGCATGACCTTTATCGAAAACCTGGAAGCACTGCGCCGCTCGGACAGTTTTCCGGCGTATCTCGATAATCTGCAGCAAGTGCGCTATAAAAATGCCCATGTAGAATTTAGCCATCGCAATCACTTTTTTGCCGACTGGCCCATCAGCAATGCCCCGATGATTCAGGATGTCACCCAACTTGTCGCTGAAGGCGCGGCCGTCAGCGTCAGCAAAGCACTCAATCACAATGGCCCTAAATTTTGGATACCTGGAATTCCAGTTGTTAAGAAAACGGTGCATTACCTCCCGGCCAGCCAGATCAATCAAGCTGTATTGCAGCGCCTACGCACAGGGGATTTTGTGGGCAATTACAGCGAGCTTGCGGGCCTGGATGTCAACCATGTCGGTATTGTGATCAAAAAAGGCGAACACGTCTATTTCCGCCATGCCAATGCCGATGCAGGCATACGCCGGGTAACTGATGAGGATTTCCTAAGGTTTTTTAAATTTCAGCGGGGAATTGTGGTGTTTAGGGCTTATCGTAATGATTAGGAATCTATACAACCCCAGCTATGCACAATGTGCTGAATGAGATCTAGAGATTTAAATATGCACAAGCTTAGACAAGCCGTTAAGGCGACGGGACATCCAAGGTGTGGGTAATCACTTCCGCAGGCATACCCAGATTAGCTTGCTGACATAAAAACCAAATTGCTTTGACCGCTTCTTCGGTTTGTAATAATTTTTCTTGCTGAACTTTCAGCTCTAGGCTTTCCCAAGAGGCTTGCTCTACGCCCCCCAAAAACAGATTGGTAATTTTAATATCTGTGGCATGCAACTCTTCACGTATACTCTGCATCATCCCGACCAGCCCAAACTTACTTGCACAATAAGCGGCTCCACCCGCCATAGGCACTTTACCTAATTCGCCCGGAATATTAATAATCAAACCTTTTTTGCGCTCTTTCATCACGGGTAAAAAAGTTTTCATTAATAGAAAAGGGGCATATAAGTTGGTATGCAGAGTGTGCAAAAAATCGCTTTCGTCCAGGGTATCCATAGGTTTAATAATGCCAATGCTCGCGGCATTAATTAAAATGTCTATACTACTGAGTTGTTTAAAAAAACGATCTCGCAACTCACGAATCGCACTAGCTTGAGTGATATCAACCGTACAATAGCGATCAGAATGAACACCGCAAGCTGAGGCTACTTCTTGCAATTTTTCAATATTTTTGCCTGCCAGAAACAGATTTTCTCCGCTATCCGCCAGCAATTTTGCTGCCCTGCTACCTATGCTACCAGTGGCACCAATAATCAAAATATTTTTTTTCATTTAGAGTGTTCATTATGTGATGACTACGGCATTTTAATTTGTTATCCGAAATGCAATTAAGTATAAATCGCATTAAGCACTACCGCATTAACTTTTTTATCCTTTAAGTAACTTATCTAACCCCGTACCTTCACAGGCAATACTGACCGCATCTATCAGACACCTTAAGCCGACTTGTTAGATACGATATTCTGAAGTTGATGCAAGGTAAAGGAGCCAAAACAGTTACAACACTTTTGTGACATACACATCGAACAAAATTCGATACTCAAAATGACTAAAGCGAGCACACCGCTGGCAAAATTGCCAAGCCGTATGCGCACTTTAGATGATTGATCCTAGAAAGGTTTTGCTATCAACCGGTGTTTACTCATCCAACACTAATTTTTCAACGCGTTGAAAACCACGAGGTAAAGGCAGACCACGCTTCG